>JBIKWV010000079.1:0-10090 GCA_044356135.1 Elainellaceae cyanobacterium | reverse complement strand
CCCACGCAGGGGTTCCACCCCTGCACCCCGTCCTCGCAGCCGTAGCTACGGCTTACAAAATGCCACTTAGAAAGGGACGTGAGAATACATGAGCGATACCACCGTCATTAAAGTCAGCGCCGAAGTTTCCCCCAAAGGCGACATGGGGCAGAAATACCTGGCGTCTGGGAAAAAAGTGTCCATGCGCCTGTGGGAAAATGAACAGCCTGCGGAGGCAAAACCACCCACCCGCAGAGAGTACGAAACAGTTGGGTATGCGATCGCCGGACGGGCAGAACTGCACATTGAGGGGCAGATGGTGCTGCTGGAGCCGGGAAGCTCCTGGGTGGTGCCCGAACATGCTGAACACACCTACAAAATTCTGGAGACGTTTACGGCGGTGGAGGCCACCTGTCCGCCTGCCCAGGTGCACGGCCGCGATGAGAATTGAGCGAAGAGACGTGCGGCAAAGACGCGCTTCCCTTAAGGAGTGGGAATTGAACAACCTGTGGGGCGGGTGAGACACCCACCCGGACGGGCAAGATGCCCGTCCCACAGAAATTGGGGACTTGCAACAAAATAAAGTCCCCGTTTTAGTCTGGCGTGGGGCGGGTGAGACACCCACCCGGACGGGCAAGATGCCCGTCCCACAGAAATTAGGGACTTGCAACAAAATAAAGTCCCCGTTTTAGTCTGGTGTGGGGTGGGTGTCTCACCCGCCCGGACGGGCAAGATGCCCGTCCCACAGAAATTAGGGACTTTTATTAACCCGCAAAACCCTTACAAGCTATAGTGCTTCGCGCTTGTATATTTTGTGAGAGAGTCGCGCGGAGCGCGACTCTCTCACAAAATCTGTACTTCACTCGAGCGAGAACAGCTATATTTAATTTTCATTCCTGGTTAGCCGAGATTTTCTTGGGTAACAGGTTCAGGCACGGGTTGCTGATCCTGGGATTCCGGGGGCGGGGGCAGTAGCTCCACATCGGGCAATTTTTCGGGGCTGAGGCGATCGCTCCCACTGATTCCCATCAGCCGTCTCAGGGTTTTGGGCATCGGGTCGTACAGCAGATAGAGCAGGCGATCGCTGTCTTTCCATTCCTCCAGCGGTGGGGCAATGCGGAGTTGATCATCACGCTGGAGCAGCAGGGGCACGAGTTTTTCTTCCTGGATCAGCGATCGCAGGTGCGACCGTTGCCGCTCCAGATCGTCATCTCGTAGGGTTGTTTCTCCCAGGCGGACTTCGCGATCGCTGATATAGCGGTTCCACAGCCTCAAGCCAGCCTGAGAAATCAGGGCTGGCTGTACCTTTGCGACCGCAGATGTGGATTCCGATGGGCTTCCCGCTGTGGTTTCTCCGGGGTAGACGGCGACCACCCAGGGGGGGTTAAATTCCTCCGCCGCCCGCTGAGCCAGCACCAGATTTACCTCCGCGTTGCTGGTCATGGCTAGAAACGTGCCCACCTTCTCTAAACCCGCCTGTTCCAGCACCTTCGTATCCAGGGCGCTGCTGGTAAATACCTTCAGGTCGTCATCCTGTTCGGCAATCTGACAGGCCGTCGGGTCTGTGTCGATCATCACCACCGATTCCCCCTGCTGCTGAAACAGACGGGCAATCAGCCGCCCCAGGGGATTACAGCCCACGACCACTGCGCCGCTGGCCTGATTAGAAGTAATACCCAGACTTTGGGCGATCCAGCGGGCCGACAGTCCCTGCACAAAGACGGTGGAAAGGATGGTGAGAAACACCAGCGCCTTGATTGCCTCCCCCCCGCTGATACCGCGCTGGGTGAGCAGAATGGCAAACAGGGATGCCACCGAGGCCGACACAATCCCCCTGGGGGCAACCCAGCACACAAATAGCTTTTGCCGCCAGCTCATGCCACTATTCAGGGTGCAGAGGGCCACACTCAGGGGACGCACCATAAACATCAGTACAGACACCGTCAACAGCGCCCCCTGCCCCAACGCAAAGAGACTGGCAATCGACAGATCCGCCGCCAGCAGCACAAACAGAATCGAGACAGCCAGAATGGTGAGCTGACCTTTGAACCGCCGCAGTAATCGCTCATCGGGAATATCCGCTGCTCGTACCAGCAAACCCGCCACAACAACCGTCATCAGTCCTGCTTCACTACGGATCGACTGGGCCAGTCCAAACAACCCCCAGACTCCCGCCAGCACCACCAGATTCTTCAATTCCTCCGATAGAAACCGGGCCTGCTTCAGAATCGCGCCTAACAGCCAGCCCCCAGCGGCACCAATGGCTGCACCGATTCCTAACCGCAGCAGCAACCCGCTGATCACCTTGAGGGGGTCAGCACTGCCGTTGAGGATCACATCCAGCACCACGACCGCCAGAATCGCCCCCACCGGGTCAATCAGCACCCCTTCTCCCTCCAGTAGAGCGGCGACCTGGCGATCGACCTGTACCTGTTTTAGCAACGGACTGACGACGGTGGGTCCGGTTACCACAATCAGGGAGGCGTAGAGGAAGGCGATCGCCCAGGGAAACTCCCCCAGCCAGTGGGCTGCCATACCACCACCCACCAGGGTGATCAGCGTCCCCAGTGTGACTAAATTCCTTAAACTGCCGGACACCTGGCTGAGGGTGCGCAGTTCCAGGTTCAGCCCTCCCTCAAATAGAATCAGGGCCACTGATAGCGCCACAATGACTTCCAGCCCAACTCCTAACTGGCCCGGTTCCAGCCAGCCCAGGCCATCACGCCCCAGCAGGATGCCGAAAGATAACAAGAAAACGATGCTGGGCACCTTCAGCCAATCCGCCAGAACCTGAGCGCCAATCCCAGCCAGAACAGTCATCACCATTTGCAGCATCAGCGCCAGCGATGGATCCATGGGGGTTCCTAAGCCATCAAGCATAGATTCGATAACTCAGGAAGCTTGGGGCAAACAAGGGACAGTCCTCCGGTAAGCATCCCATCATTTTAAGGGGATAGAGGGAGCGGTGGGGGCAGTGGGTCATGCGGAATCCAGTTGTTCAGAAAAGTTCATCGCCATCCTTCAAAACCCCGGTTTTCACACTGGTGAATTTTTGTATAGTTGCGCTATGCTGTTTGACTAAAATCAATACGGTAGCGGCTTTTACCGTTGATTTCACCGAACTGACCAAAGATAGTTTGTGGTGTTTCTCCTCGTGAGACTCACCACCTGACCAGGCCACCACCAGAAGTATTGCGCGGGGACACTGCCACATGGCACAAACCATCTCGCCTGACCGATCAGCGATCGAGACTGATACCAAAAATGATGTTGAGCTCCGAAAGGTTTTTAAGGTCTACAACGGTGAAACTGCCGTCCGGGGTATCGACCTGAATGTTCGGCAGGGTGAGTTTTTCAGTATTTTGGGGCCATCGGGCTGTGGCAAAACAACGACCCTGCGACTGATCGCTGGTTTTGAAGAACCGACAGCAGGAGAGGTTTTGATTCGGGGAAAGTCGATGGTTGGAGTGCCGCCCTACCGTCGCCCTGTCAACACAGTGTTTCAGAGCTACGCCCTGTTTGGACACATGTCCGTGTGGGACAATATCGCCTTTGGTCTGCGAATTCAGCAGTGCGGCAAGGCTGAGTTGCAGGAACGGGTTGGCGAGGCCCTGCGATTGGTCAAGATGGATTCTTTTGCCCGCCGTTATCCGACGCAGCTTTCGGGTGGTCAGCAGCAGCGAGTGGCACTGGCACGGGCGCTGGTAAATCGTCCCACGGTGGTTTTGTTGGATGAGCCACTGGGGGCGCTCGACCTGAAGTTGCGGAAGGAAATGCAGGTGGAACTCTCGAACCTGCACCGGGACCTGGGTGTGACGTTTGTGATGGTGACCCACGACCAGGAAGAAGCCCTCAGCCTCTCAGATCGGATTGCCGTGATGAATGACGGTCGGGTTGAACAGGTGGGCAGCCCCAGCGAGATTTATGATTTTCCTCAGACGGCCTTCGTCGCTGATTTTATTGGCGATACCAATTTGTTCCAGGGGCGCGTTGAGACCGCGACGGGAACCATGCTCAAAATCACAACCGATTCCGGCCTGAAACTGCTGGTCAACAATACTGATACCTGGAACAGCGGACACCAGGCCATCGTGAGTATGCGTCCCGAAAAAATTTCCCTCAGCGCCGAAGCGCCCGGTAGTGAGTTGAACTGTTTTGCAGGCCAGGTACAGAACACTATGTACCTGGGAACACACATCCACTATCTGGTACAGCTCAGTTCGGGCGATCGCCTCACGGTGATGCAGCCCAATAACACCTCCGAAGCAGCCTTCAGGAACCATGACCCGGTCTATGTTCACTGGTCTGCTGACGATGCAAGGGCCTTAATGCCTGAGTAAAGACGAGAGCCAGTGTTGCTCCGTTCCATCAGGAGACAACTGCTCCAGACAGTATTCGGTTCACCTGATCTGTTTTGAACCCACACTTGCTGAAAAGCTGCAAGGCAACCGTTTCATTCAAGGTGGCACTGTTTTTCTTCGCCGATCAGTTTGGCCAACCGTTCGTTGGTTTCTGGTTCGCATACAAACGGCCCCTCATTAAACTCACTCTGGCACGGTTTTAGGAGACAAAAGTATGCCATCCCTCAACCCTCAACCCCGCAGGTCATCCCGCCCGCTGCTTTCAGCCAGCCGTCGTCGCTTTCTTCAGCTTTCGGGCGCGGCCTTCTCCGGGGCACTACTCACAAACTGTGCTCGCAATATTGGCTCCACGGAGTCCTCCCCCGATGCCAGTCCCGATGCGGCAGGGGGCACCAATCCCTCCGCAGCCGACAACACCCTTTACATCTATTCCTGGTCTACCTACATCGACAACGGTCTCCTGGGGGAATTCGAGAAACAGACGGGAATCAAGGTGATCGCTGATGCCTATGACTCCAATGAGACCATGCTGGCCAAGCTACAGGCCGGGGGCGGGGGACAGTACAGCGTCATTTATCCATCGGACTATATGGTGGAGGAAATGATTGGCCTCAACCTGCTGACGGAGCTGGACGCATCCCGTCTCCCCTCCACCGCTGACCTGTTTAAGCAGTGGCAAAGCCCCCCCTACGATCCGGGCAACAAGCACAGCATTCCCTTTGCCTGGGGGACGACCGGATTGATCTATAACACGAAACTGCTGACCCCTGGGCCAACCGACTGGAGCTATCTGTGGTCGAATAAGAACAAGCTCGCGCGCAAGATGACCCTGCTGAATGATGTGCGTGAGGTGATGGGCTTTGCGCTAAAGTCACTGGGCTATTCCAACAGCACTAAGGATCCGAAACAGATCGAGGCAGCCTACAAGAAACTGGCAGAACTCAAGCCTGCGGTGAATTCGTTCACAACGGACGGTTGGAAGCAGCAAATTCTGGTGGGCGACCTGGCGCTGGCTCACGCTTATTCAGTAGATGCGATCGGTGTGATTAAGGAGGCGAAGACTTCCAACCCAGACCTGAAGCTGAACTACGTGGTTCCCAAGAGCGGGGCGACGGTCTGGACGGATACGATGGCCATTCCCAAGAGCGCTCCCAACGTGGATGCCGCCTACGCCTGGATGAAATTTATGCTGGAGAACGAGAGCGGGGCGAAGGCGTTTGACACGCTCAAGGTTGCCACGCCGAACAAAAAAACGAAATCGTTGATGTCCACAGAACTGCAAAACAACCCCAATCTTTTCCCACCGGAGAGCGTGCTGGCAAAATGTGAGGTGCTGGCCAACCTGGGCGATGCCGCAGACGTATACGATAAATTCTGGACTCAGTTGACCAGCACCTAGAGTTTAGTCAAGCAATATTTGTCGGGTGATATGCTGCGCTCCGCGCGGCATATCACCTGGTCAAACCGTCAATTTTTTATTGACTGACCACTAGAAGAACCGTCTCCCCAAGCCATGACCACTTCCGCCCCGCTTACGCCTGCTCCCGGTTCCCAGCCGGGGACTGAATCCCTGGTTGATTCAGTCAAACGTCGTCTCTCCCGATTGGTTCAACCCCTGGTACTGCTGGCTCCCGCCGGACTCTGGCTGTTGCTACTGCTGGTAGTGCCAACGCTGATGATTCTGGAGCTGAGTCTGATTCCAGATTTTCGCCCCGGAACTCAACCTGCGCCCTACAGTCTGGACAACTACCTGAAGATCTTTGACCCGATTTATTTACGGGTGATCTGGCGATCGCTCAGTTTTGCCCTGGGCAGCACCATCCTCTGTCTGCTGCTGGGTTTTCCGGTGGCCTACTGGATTGCGGTCATGGCTCCTAAACGGTGGCAGAATTTGCTGCTGGTGGCGTTTGTGCTGCCGCTGTGGACTTCCTCCCTACTGCGCTCCTACGCCTGGATCACGATTCTGCGCCCCACAGGGGTACTAAACGGGTTTCTGGGACTGTTCGGCATCCCACCGCTGGATCTGTTGAATACAGAAACAGCGGTCTACATCGGAATGGCCTACAATTTTCTCCCCTACATGGTTCTGATTTTGTTCGCCTCTCTGGAGAAGCTTGACAAGCGGCTGCTGGAGGCGGCGGCAGACCTGGGGGCGACCCCTCCGCAGTCCTTCTGGAAGATTACCGTCCCCCAGACGCTCCCCGGCATTGCAGCAGGTGGCCTGCTGGTGTTTATCACCAGTCTGGGGGAATTCGTTGTGCCCGATCTGCTGGGCGGCGCATCCAGCATGACGGTTTCCCGGTTGATCTATAACCAATTCCTGGGCGCAAGCCGCAACTGGGGCTTTGGTTCAGCCCTGAGTATGCTGCTGATTCTGGCCGTCAGCCTTTCCATTGCGCTGCTGCTGAAGTATGGCGATCGCAGCGCCGCCGATGTTCCATAAGTTCTGCTTCCCAGCGATTCATGGCACCTTCCCCACTGACCTCCAAATTCCGCACTTCCTGGCAGTTGCTCCTGACGCTGCTGATGTTTGTGTTTATGTATCTGCCGGTGCTGGTGCTGGCGGTGTTCAGTTTTAACCAGTCGCCCTTCAGCGCCAACTGGAGCGGCTTTACGCTGGAGTGGTATCGGCGCATGTTTGCCGATGGCCGGATTCTTTCAGCGCTGCAAGATAGCCTTTCAGTAGCCTTTCTGGCGGTCGGTATTGCGGCGGTACTGGGAACGCTGATGGCGGTGGGGCTGGCCCGCTACCGCTTCCCCGGTAAGGGACTGTACCAGGGAATGGCCTACCTGCCACTGATTATTCCTGATATTGCGATCGCCGTTGCCACCCTGGTGTTTCTGGCCTCGATCGCGATTCCCCTGAGCCTGTGGACAATCATTGCCGCTCACATTGTCTTCTGCATCTCCTACATCGCTCTGGTGGTTTCTACCCGCCTCAACGGGCTGAATCCCTTTCTGGAGGAGGCTGCCCTGGACCTGGGAGCTACCCCCCAACAGGCATTTATCAAGGTACTGTTGCCCCAGTTGATGCCCGCAATTATTTCGGGTTGTCTGCTGGCGTTTGTCCTCAGCATGGATGACCTGCTGATCTCCAGCTTCACTGCAGGGGGCGGCATAACCACGCTACCTATGGAAATTTATGGCCGGGTTCGCACCGGGGTCAAGCCAGACATCAATGCCCTGAGCGTAGTGCTGATTCTGGCGTCTGGCGCACTGGCACTGGCCGCTGAGTTTATTCGCTTCCGGGGTGAGCAGCGTCGCCTCCAGTAGAGGGTGCTCACTCCCTTAGACTTCGCTCAAGGAGCACTCACTCGACTCAGGGCGCGATCGCCGTTCCCTGTGCCGCTTGTTGGAGCAGATCTCGCACCTCCTGGTCACTGGTCTGCTCAAAATCCTCATACCAGGTACCAATCGCATAGAAGTCGTCGGGCGTTTTGAGACAGATGACCTCGTTCACCTGCTGACGCAGCTCGTCGCAGGTGACCTGGGGGGCCACTGGAACCGCTACCAGCAGGTATTCGGGGTTTTGCGGCAGAAGAGTGGCGATCGCCGCCTTCATCGTGGATCCCGTGGCCATGCCGTCATCAATGAGAATGACGCAGTGGTTTTGAATTTCCGGTGCAGGGCGGTCTCCCCGATAGAGGTGATCGCGTCGCTCCAGTTCAGCCTGTTCACGGATGACAACCGCCTCGATATCCGCTGCGGAGACCTGCATTAAGTCCAGCACCACATCGTTCATCACCCGAACACCGGGAGCGATCGCCCCCATTGCCAGTTCCTTCTTGCCAGGAACGCCGAGCTTGCGAACCAGGCATACATCCAGCGGGGCATTGAGCACCTTGGCCACCTCGTAGGCCACAGGTACCCCTCCCCGGGGCAACCCCAGCACCAGCACATCCGGGCAGTTGGCGTAGTTGTGCAACTGTTCTGCCAGCCGTTGTCCTGCCTCTGTACGATTCTTAAATCGGGTAATCATAAGCACTGCCTCCAGTACAACAGAGGACTGATTCAGAAAGCGATTCCACACGCGCTTCAGTGCAGAGACTCTATTGTGGATGATTTTTTTAAGCAATGTTGCGATGGTTTGCTGACCACAAATTCATGTTAAATCGCCCCAAACCTTTTCGATTGGGTTGTTGATAAGTCTCAACATGGCAAAAAGTGGATTCTTCGGGACAATTGACGGGATTGTGAGGTATCCTTTTGGAACAAAGGCTCTCATTCGGCGTAGGTTCAGTTTGTACTCTTTGGGCAGACAACTCTCCGATTAAGAATCTCATTAACCCTTCAAGCGACTCGGAGTAGTTCCATGTCCATTTATGTCGGCAACCTGTCCTACAGCGTTACCCAGGAAGACGTACAGGCCGTTTTTGCAGAATATGGCACCGTCAAGCGTGTGCAGCTCCCAACCGACCGGGAAACGGGTCGTCTGCGTGGTTTTGGCTTCGTAGAAATGGGTTCTGATGCAGAAGAAGAAGCGGCGATCGACGCCCTTGATGGCGCAGAGTGGATGGGTCGTGATCTGAAAGTGAATAAGGCCAGACCTCGCGAAGACCGGGGTTCATCCGGTGGCGGCGGCGGTTGGGGCAACCGTGGCGGTGGCGGTGGTGGCGGTCGTCGCTACTAAGGAACAGATTCCATAATCTGCGAAATCCACCGCAGAGATGCAGAGAGCGCAAAGATTTCACTATGCGTCCTCTGCGCCTCTGCGGTGAGCTTCTGCCTCCGTCGCCTCACGGGGCGATCGCTCTGCACTGCCAAAACCCTGTACTGTGAGGAGTTACCTGTGACCCAAATCATCCTGGGAGAGAACGAAGGGATTGAATCGGCTCTGCGACGGTTTAAGCGTCAGGTTGCCAAAGCCGAGATCTTTCCCGATATGAAGAAGAACCGACATTTTGAGACACCGCTGGAAAAGCGCAAGCGCAAGGCGATCGCCCGCCGTCGCAAGCGCCGTTTTCGCTCCTGAGCAGCACTTGCTCTATTGCTGTTCACCCTCAATAAAATCAACAAGCTGATGCATGGAACCCGGTTTGGTCACAATCAAAACGGTTGACCCGGTTTCCATCACTGTATTGCCGTTGGGAATCACCAGATTGTCATGCAGGTGATGCTGGTACCCAATAATCAGTGAATCATTCGGGAATCGCGGATCCTGCGCGATCTGCGCCACACTCCGCCCCACTACAGGGCAGCTTTCAGGAATCGCCAGCTTCAGCACCTCGATCTGCCCCTGCTCAAAGTGCATCATTGATTCCACCTGCGGATACTCGATCGCATTAGCCATTGTAGATACAGCCAGATCAATTGCGTTGACCACCGTCGTTGCCCCCGCAATTCGATAGGGTTCTGCAAAATCCCGATGCCGCATTCGCGCCACAATTTGCGGCACTCCATAGTGCTTGGCCAGGGCTACCATCGCCAGATTCAGCGCATCCTCTCGGAGAACGGCGGCGATCGAGTCCGCCTTGCGAATTCCTGCCTCCAATAGCACCTCTGTGCTTACCGCACTCCCCTCAAACGCCATCACTCCCAACTGCTCTCGCGCATAGCGACAGGCATTGGCATCAATATCGATAACGGCAACAGTATGTCCCAGGTCAATGAGCGTTTGCGCCAGATTGAGGCCGATCAGTCCTGCGCCGCCGATGAGTACGTACATAGGGAGTGGATGGGTGAGGGGGTGGATGGGTGGGAAGGAATCTTACCGTCACATTATGGCAGGACGCTTGAGAAGCGTGAATAGG
>JBIKWV010000942.1:0-2798 GCA_044356135.1 Elainellaceae cyanobacterium | reverse complement strand
AAGTCCAGATTTCTACGTGACGGATGGATGGAAGGTCTATTCCCGCTTCGATTCGGTTGTTGCAGTACTACCTCAAGTTCAAGGATGTTCCAGTCCCCGCTTCACTCATACCTTGATTCAGCAACGCCCCGCCTCGGCTATGCTGAGGCAGAATTTCGAAAACCTATTTTTAGCGTTACTCGCGCACCCCTGCGGCGCAGGGGCACGCGAGTAACGCTAAACGCATACCTGCAAAAGAAGATATTGCACTTCTCGTGTTGGTGAGGTGCGGGGTGCAGGGGTGATTCCCCCTTGAGAGGGCAGGGGGTGTGACCCTGCGTGGGGGCGGTGACCCCACCCCCCCGTACCTTATGCGAATGAAAACCGCTATATCTGTTGTGTGGGCGGTTTCCCCCACGTAGCGGAGGAAACCGCCCACACAACGCAAGTCATTTCATTGCTGGAAATCTCCTTATGCTTCCGTTACAAGGGCCATGATCACAGGCAGAATCTGCTCTGGCTGGAGAGGCTTCAGTAGATAGCCATCCACCTGGGTCAGCAGACGTTGGGTCGCCGTTGAAGTGACATCGGTGGTCAGCGCAATTAATTTCACGCGCTTGGTAGCAGGGTTTTGTCTGAGTTGACGGACAATCTGATCGCTGTGGCTGTCGGCAGATTGGATGTTCAGGATCACCATGACGGGCTGAAGCACCTCGATCTGGGACATTGCCATGGACCCTTCCACCATCCAGATCACCTGATAACCGCCCGCCGTCAGCAGGTCGCACAGAATATTGGCACTCTCCTCATGGTCTTCAATCAGCACTACTCGCCCCAGCGGTGTCCCAAAGTCGGATTCTCCAGCATTAACCTTGAGACTATCGGTGGGACGAACCGGAAGCTGGACTGTGAACACTGAACCAACACCGGGAGTAGAATCGACGGTGATTCTGCCACCATGCAGTTCGACGAGCTGTTTCGTCAGGGCCAACCCCAGCCCTGCTCCCGTATAAAGCCGATGGTAGGAGGTATCGAGCTGCTGAAATTTCTGAAACAGGAGCGATCGCTGCTCCTCTGCGATGCCAATCCCGGTATCTTTCACTTGAAACACCACCGAATCCCCATCGGCAAACAGCCGCAATAGCACACTCCCCCTATCCGGCGTAAACTTGATCGCGTTGCTTAGCAGATTCAGCAAAATCTGCTGAATGCGCTGTACGTCTCCGATGAAGCGATCGTACTCTGGCGCAATACGCAGATCCAGATCCAGCGCGATCGCCCCCGCATTGGCCGATTCCTGCATCTCCTGGAGGCACTGCTGCGCCAGCACCGATAGAGAACATTCGCTCAGGCGCAGGACTGCTTTGCCTTCTTCAATTTGGGAGAATTCCAGAATGCCGTTAATCAGTTCCAGCAATTTCTGACCACTGTTGTGGATGGTTTGCAGGAAGCTGCGCTGTCGCTGACTCAACTCCCCCAGGGACCAGCGCAGCAGGGTCGCTGACATACCAATGATTGCGGTCAGTGGGGTTCTCAATTCATGGCTGACGGCGGCCAGAAATTCGCCCTTGACGCGATTGGCCGACTGAGCCGCCAGCATCGCGTCGCGCAACTCCTGAGTGCGCAGTTGCACCTGTCGCTCCAGGCTGTCCTGCTGTTGCTGTAACTGGGTAAGGCGTTCCAGGTGGGCAGCATTTTTAACTGCTTCTCGGGTGTAGGCGTCAAGAACAGAGGCCAGTCGCAGGGTGAACTCGGCCTGGAGTGCCGGAGCATTAAGCTGAAGCAGTTGGCAGGAAGCTTCGATGGCGCTGGCGAGGGTGGGTTTTGCTTGCAATCGATCAGACAGTTCGTGGAGAAAGGAAGCGATCGCCATTGGGTCAAAGGTCAACGACACCTGACAGACTTGCAAGCTGAGTTCTGATTCAGGCGATGCAAGGACAGCAGGAGTCTCCCCAGTCGGGTCGAGTGCTGAACTCTCCGACAGTGCTACTCCCTGCAACAGTGCATTAAACGTGCCAGACACCAGCACGACAAACGTTTCTCCCGAACCTGTGGGTCTTTTTTTTACGGTCAATAAAATCTCTTCAGTGAGCAGCAGCGTGTGACTACCCAACTGCGTTGCCATGTGCTGTAGCACCTGCCGTAGTTGGTGGACGGTAGCCAACGACAAAGTTTGAGGGTGACCAGTGGAGTCGGTGAGGAGCATAGGGAAAACAGCGACGAAGCGAGCGATCGCAGTGGCTGTATCGATTTACGCGATCGCCGCACGGTCGTTCGTCCCTTATGCTATCCTGCCTGTTTGCGTAGCCCCGCAAGCGTAAGGTTTTTGTGATAGTTCCAAAAAGAATCATTGATTTCGTTCTCCTATGCACCGACTACCTGTAACGCCTGGCGGCTGGACGCCCGACACCGAGGGCGTGATTTTCGTTGAACAAACGCCTGCTCCCATCGTTTTTCTCACCGCCGCCGACACCGACATCCAGGTACTGGCAAAGGCCAGCGCTCGGCTACCGGAAAACTTCCCCGCTCTGCGCGTGGCCAACCTGCTCCAACTCCAGCAGCAGCTCACGATCGACACCTACGCCGAAGATGTGCTGGAACAGGCGCAGGTGATCGTGCTGCGGATTCTGGGGGGACGCGCCTACTGGAGCTACGGCCTGGAGGTGGTGAAACAAACCGTCGAACAAACGGGAGCCGCACTGCTGGTGCTGCCGGGGGACGATCGCCCCGACCCCGAACTGCTCAGCCATTCCACGGTGCCCCTGGCGATCGTCAACCAGCTCTGGCGCTACTTTACCGAAGGCGGCATCGACAACGCT
>JBIKWV010000941.1:0-2805 GCA_044356135.1 Elainellaceae cyanobacterium | reverse complement strand
GTTTTGCGGCGAGGCACACAGTAGCGGTGTGACCCTCCCCCAACTCCGAAGTCCGAACGGGGTCGAGCCGTCGAACGCTGATCCCACGTCGGAGACCTGCACCTCGAAATCTGTGCCTGATTCGCCTGGAAAAGGCTGTAATCCACTTTAAAAAGTGTCCAATTAAGATGTTGATTGGGCTTATCACTTTGCTACCCAATCGCATTCAAACTTACAGCGCAAAGCGCTGAAATAGAACCAAAGTTTTTGTTGAGAGCCGCACTCAGTGCGGCTCTCAACAAAAACTTTGTACCTCACACGCTGGCAAAGCGCTGTAGAAAAACGAAACTCAATTTGAAAATGTCGTTTTTAAATTTTTTATGCATAATGGGGAAACAAGCATTTCATTGAAGTTGGGTTGTAGAGAGCAGGGAATGAGGATTGTTTGATCATCCGGCTTGAACGGTTGAACCCAATTACTGTATAAGAATTCACCTGGAAATGGCTGTTCGTTTTGCTGGTGTTTTGCGTGCTTTACGCCGCAGAACGCCGATTTCGTATGTCGTATTTCCACATTGAAAGGAGTGTCAATGGCTTACAAAGCGGAAAGTTTTATCAGCGACCTGGACAGGGTCGCAAAAGCGCGTCATGAGTTTTCGGGATATTTGAGTGCGATCGCAGAAACCCTCACCCACGCAGAAGCAGTTGGAGAAACGGCCTCTGGCAAGTTGGGCCTGGAAAGTACGGTTGATGATTTGCAGTTGGTGAGCCGTAATCTGGGTGAAGGCGTGTTTCGCCTGCTGGTGTTGGGCGATATGAAGCGGGGCAAAAGCACCTTTCTCAACGCTCTGATTGGCGAGAACATTCTGCCCACCGATGTGAACCCCTGCACCGCTGTGTTGACTGTGCTCAGCTATGGGCAGGAAAAACAGGTCACCGTTCACTTCAAGGACGATCGGGAGCCAGAGTTGTTGGATTTTGAATCCTTCAAGCAACGCTACACAATCCCCCCGGAAGAGGCGAAGAAGTTGCAGGAGGAAGGGACGATCGCCTTCCCCAATGTTGCCTACGCCGAGGTGCAGTATCCCCTCACCCTGCTGGAAAAAGGCGTGCAGATTATTGACAGTCCGGGTCTGAACGATACTGAGCAGCGTAACCAGTTGACGCTGGGCTATATCAACAACTGCCACGCTATTCTGTTTGTGCTTAGCGCCACACAGCCGTTCACGCTGGGAGAACAGCGCTATCTGGAAAACTACATTAAGGATCGAGGTCTGTCGGTGTTCTTCCTGGTAAACCACTGGGATGAAATTCGGAATCGATTGATTGATCCTGAAGATGAAGTTGCACTGCACGAAGCAGAACATCGGGTGCGACAGGTCTTTAGAACGAATTTGACGCCTTACTGTGAGGTAGAGGGTGACGATCGCTATAATGATCGCGTGTTCGAAATTTCCTCTCTGAATGCTTTACGTCAACGGATAAAAAATGCCCCGCTGGACGGCACCGGATTCTCAGAATTTATCAAAGCGTTGAACCATTTTCTAACCAAAGAGCGGGCTGTTTCTGAACTGCGGCAGGCCAAGCTGGTGGCCCGTCAGGCGTATCGTACTGTGCATGAGGCGTGCGATCGCCGGATCCCCCTGCTGAGCGAAAGCGTGCACGATCTGAGACAGAAAATTCGCTCAGTGCAGCCAGAGTTCGATCAACTGGTGATGATCCGCGACCAGTTCAAAGACGAAATTCGCATTGTCGGAGAGCGTCAGGCCAGCGCCAGCGCCAACTCATTCCGCGCCTACCTGCCGGGGCTGACGCAAACATTTGAGGCCGATTTTGTTCGCTATCAGCCCGAACTGAAGTTTTTCGATTTCCTGCGGCAGGACAAGCGCAAGGAGTTTGAAGCCTCCTTGAGGATCGCGTTCGAGAAATACCTGCTGGATAAGATTGCCGCCTGGAGTTTGACCACTCAGAAGGAAATCGACGAGGCGTTTGTGGGACTCGCCAAAAGTGCCACCCAGTATGGTGAATCCTACACCCAGGTTACCGATCGCATGACCGAGAAACTCACCGGGCAGAAGGTGATTCCCACCACAAATCTGGGTTCAGACAATAAATCTCCCGGTTGGGCCAAGTGGGCTGTCGGACTGTACGCCCTGACCACCGGAGATGTGGGGACGATCGCCATGGCGGGTACAGGTGTATTTGACTGGAAGCAGGTCTTGTTCAATTTTGGTGGCGCTGTTCTGGTGACATCCATGGTGTATGCGATTACGGGGGTCTTCCTGGGGCCTGTGGGGATGGCGCTGGCAGGGCTGGGGCTGGGGAGTTTCTCGGCTGAAATGGCGCGTCGCAAAGTGATTCTGGCCATGCGCGAGGAACTGGTAAAGCTACTGCCTCAGATCGCACAGGAGCAATCTTTCCAGGTGTATCAGGCGGTGAAGGAGTGCTTCGACACCTACCAGCAGGAAGTGGTCAAACGTATGAATGACGACATTCAATCCCGCAAGACGGAGCTGGATGAGTTGATTCGCCAGAAAGAAGACCACGAGATTAACCAGCAAGCTGAGGAGCGTCGGCTGAGCCTGCTGGATAACGATGTGCTGACTCAACTGCACGACGTGGAGGATGCTTACGATCAACTGATTGGGCAACCTGCCCTTATGTTAACCGCAGCTTGATAGTAAGAAATTCAGCGTGCCGCTTTGCGGCACGCTGAATTTCTTCAATGGTTGAGGCAGTCCATGAAAGCGATCGCCCCCAACCCAACCCCCTTCACTGCCTGATAGCCCACACTTTATTGCTCCGGCAATTGAATAGAATGCTGTG
>JBIKWV010000939.1:0-2807 GCA_044356135.1 Elainellaceae cyanobacterium | reverse complement strand
TGGCTTTGATCATCTGCTCCATCTCCGGGTCGCTTGGGTCAACCAGCGCTTTGACCATCTATTTGGTGACGACCCACTATCGCCTACCCTCTACTCCCCCAACCAATAGATGCGCCCTGAATGATCGCAAAGGCATGAATGGTATCGAGGGGATAGCCCCTTGTTTCAGTACTTGGTTGATCGGTAACAACGAGGTGAAGCTGTTTGACTTGCGGATTGGCATCCAATGCACTTTTGATAACACCCCAAATGCGACTGATCTGGATGCGTGGATGCCAGTTTTCAGGATCTTGCTGATACGCGGTGAATAGTGCTTCTGTGATGAATCGGAAGGAGGGCAATTGGAACTCATTGAGCTTAATTAAATCCATCCCCAACTCAGTTTGAGCCATTTCTCGAACAAGAATCGTGCGCCTTTCCCATAACTTTGCTTCCAAAGAGCCGGGTTCAGGGAATTGCAGGTTTCGCTCTTCGCGATCGAATCCGATGGGGAAGTAATGATCGTTAATTTTTACACAGATGTCTGAGGTGCCAATATTTGCGACCAGGATTGACATAATACACCTTTTAATTCGGGCGTAATCCAAAAAGATGAACGCTATCTGGGATTCGGCTCAACTCTTGAAGAAATTGAGAACGGAGTTGATTCTGATCCCCCATGAACAAACACACAATTTCTTGACATTCAACATCTGTTTGATTAATTGCTGTTCTGACACGCTTGATGCTTGCCCACGAGCAGTGAGCATTTCCTCCACTTGCTGCATTTCCTCCTACGTCAGGTTGCCTTTTGTAGCGCGTTTTATAGATAAGATTCATCCCCTGCCCACGTGTTGCTAGTGGTTCTGTAGTTATCCATTCCAAATCTCGTCTATCAATAGGTTCCTCTGAAGGCCCTGGCACGAGATACACTGCACAAGTTTGGGGAGAGAAAACCTCTGCCCTAAGATAAGCCTGTTGTGGTGGGGCATAGCGGTCGCTCCACTGCCGTTGGACCGTTTCTTGCCAAGTTTGATAGAGTTTTGTCCATTCTTCTGGTTCTGTAGCTAAACCCAATGGTTTCGTTACTTTTTCTGAGGTTTCCTTCAAAGTAACTTGATGGGTCAATCTCAAATAGCTGCCGCGTGATGCTGCTCTGCCATTATTCATCACGAAAATATGCAGAGGTCTACGCCACCCGCGACCCACTCCACCGACCATTACAGCGATACGGATCACAGGTAGAATGACTTTGTTGAGGATTTCAATCGGTGCAGTAATCTTTAATTTACCCTCCCAAGCATAGAAGTGAGGTTGACTCTCTGAGCGTTCACTCCAAGTGTTCCCTAAAACCGTTTGAAGTCGGATAACTCCTTTACGGCTAGCATGATCATCTGGTGAATCAATTGTGCCCATCAACTCAGCCACCGTAATTTGAGCATTCGCTGGTGTCATGACTCCCAGGAAAAACCGTAACAGCCAGGAACGTAGCCAACCTCGCCAATGAGAGGGACGGATCTCCATCGTGGCTGTATTTGGACCTGCATTACCCTGGCTGTAGAGTTTAAATTCCAAATGTTTAGTTGAATAACCTGGAACAGATTTACGTAAGTCTGCATCAGGCTTAAAACTAGATGGTGCTTTCATTGCTCCATAACCCGAAGCAGTACGGCTTCCAATTCCATGATAACTGAGTGCCTGTTGCACCCACTGCCAAACCTCAGCCACTTCCTCAACAGTTGCTTGACCCGGAATACCTCGAATCGCTATCGTAACTTGAATAGCACCTTGACCATCGCCGAGTGTATACAGAGAAAGAGGTGTTCCCTGTCCCTCATGATAAATCTGAAACTGCTCCTGTGGGTTGACAATATCTAGGGTTAGTAACGTGGCTTCTTGTGGATAAGCATCTAAGAATTCAATCTTACCCGCGTAAATTTTGTCCCCTTCTTGTCTACCTAATAACCTCAACATCTTTGGTCGTACATCTTCCCGCTGCATCGCCCAACTTCTTACAATTCCCCGAATCGATGCGGCTGGAATATAGCCATACAGAGGTAATTGCTGAAAATCTTCCCAATTCTCTCCAACATTTCGTTTGTCTTCCGGTCGCCCTGCTGCGGGTCGCCATGCACCACAGGGTTCACCGGCTGAAACTAGTGTTTCTAAATCAGGGTGTGGGAAAGAACCAACCTTCGCTCTCCACTGCAACGTAAAGGTTCCCTTTTTAAACCAATCAGATTGCTGTCGGGATCGATGTTGCTTCTCTAATAAATCAATTAATTGCAATCCACTGTAAGGGTACATTTCTACTCCTTGTAGGCTCTTGCCCAAAAGTTCCAATGATTTGCCAGGACCAACGCCCTGCGCCATAGTGCCATGTACTGCTTCGGTTCCTGATTTGCCATTTGTAAAATTTGCCCCATCAACTGAGTGCGAGATGGTGGGTTTTCCTCGTTCAGCAGTTGTCCCAGTAGAGATTCCCACACTGGCACAGTACGTTCTCTAACTTCCCCGCCTTGGTCGTTTGACTGATTGACATAACCAGCAGCGGAGAGTAGTCCAAACACTCTCAAGTGTTGAGATAGGCGCAAGACGGCCGTCAGATCTTTCTCTGAAAAGGTTGTTTGATGTCGGCGATGAAGATAAGCCTGAATATGTTTATGGGCCGTCAGGCTCAGTTGTTCAGGTTGTAGCATTTTCAAACCTCTACTGGAATAGACTGTCGTTGCACTGAGATGGTGGGTGGGGCCTCATTCGCAATCCAACTTTGTACCCATCCACGTCCAACATTTGCCTGCCCGCCAACCTGCAGCAGTCCTGTAAGA
>JBIKWV010000940.1:0-2807 GCA_044356135.1 Elainellaceae cyanobacterium | reverse complement strand
CAAAAATTTTGTTGAGAGCCGTGCTCCGCACGGCTCTCAACAAAATTCGTACCTCACGCGCTGGCAAAGCGCTGTAAACCGCCTCCCGCTCGCTCCGCCAAAACCTCAGCGGAGGTGACGTCTCTTCTTGAAAAAGCGAGGCAATATAGAAAAGGGCCAATTGTGCCGTGAGTCTCCCACACCCGGATTACTCACGCAGATTTCATTGATTTTTCAATAAAAATTCAAAGCTGCCGTGCCACACTTGCAAGGCAAAGCCCCCACTGCCGACTGACTCGCACCCCCGAATTCAGACATGCCAGAGATTATCGAAATTGACGGAAGAACCTTTGTCCCCGCTGCCCAGATGCCGATCCCAGAGTGGGCCTGTGTACTGGGCGATCGCCCCCAGCCTACGCTTACTTTGAAGGACGACGACCTGTTCCTGATCACCGATACGATGGGGAATATTTCCGGTTGTCAGAGTGAAGAAGGTAAAGCGGCCAGTCTCGGATTATTCTGCCGGGACAGCCGTTTTCTCAGTCGATTGGAGCTACAAATTGATGGGCGATCGCCTGTTCTGCTCAGCAGCAACGCCGATAAGGGGTTTGCCCTCTCTGCCCTCTGTGCCAATCCCCGGTTAGACAATATCCCGGCAGAAAATGTGGGCATCCAGCGGGAAATGGTGCTGAACGGTGGCCTATTTGAAGAACTCACCATCACCAACTACAGTACCAGCACCGTGCGGTTTGAGCTGAGCCTCAGCTTTGATGCCGATTTTATTGATCTGTTTGAAATCCGTGGTTTTGATCGTGAGCGGCGAGGTCAACTGTTGCGATCGGTCACACAGGATGCTGGCGAATACAGGCCCTCTGATGAGGAGCCGATCGCCTGTGATGTTGACCTGCCCGAAGACATGGTCCTGTCTCACTCACCCATCCCCATTCCCTCTTCCAGCGGCGGTTACAGTCCGCACGGTCACAACGCAGAACTGGTGATGGCCTATCAGGGACTCGATGGATCGCTGATGGAGTCGCGCATTCAGTTCATGCACCGACAGCCGAATTTCTTCAAGGGCTACACTGCTATCTGGCAATTGGAGTTGCAGTCCCACGAAACGCAGCACGTTGGCTATCGCTTGCAAATGCTGATCAGCAATCGTCCTGCTTCGACGGTGAACGCCCCCACCACCCTGAAGCAGGCGCAGGCAGCAGAATTGATGGAGGAGCAGGTATGGCGCTCCAGCGTCACTCGCATTCGCACCGACAACAAATCCTTCAATCAAATTCTGGAGCGGGCGGAGCGGGATATCTACCTGCTGCGGCAAACGTTTGACCAGGGCAAGGCGCTATCTGCGGGAGTGCCGTGGTTTTCGACGCTCTTCGGGCGCGATTCGATTATCTCCGCTTCGCAAACGCTGGTGCTGGATCCGGCGATCGCCCGCGAAACCCTCACCATCCTGGCTCACTACCAGGGCAAAACCTGCGACGATTGGCGAGACGAAGAGCCGGGGAAGATTCTGCACGAAATTCGCATGGGTGAGATGGCCCGCTGTCAGGAAGTTCCCCACACGCCCTACTACGGGACGGTGGACGCAACGCCGCTGTGGATTCTGCTTTACACCGAATACTACGCCTGGACCCACGACCACGAGACCCTGGAAAAACTGTGGAATCACGCGCTGGGGGCGATGGAGTGGATCGATCGCAATCTCCAGCCGACGGGCTACCTCACCTACAGTGTCCGCTCCAAACGAGGACTGGTCAACCAGGGCTGGAAGGACTCTGGTGACTGTATTGTGGACCGTCATGGCAAGTTGGCTCAGGGGGCGATCGCCCTCTCCGAAGTGCAGGCTTACGTCTATGCCGCCAAAGTTCGCCTCAGCGAGATCGCCCGCCTGAAGAAACGCATCGATCTGGCCGATCGCTGGCAGGAGGAAGCCCGCGACCTCAAAGTCCGCTTCAACCGCGACTTCTGGATGGCCGACCTGGACTACTGTGCCCTGGCCCTGGATGGGGATGGCAAACCTGTAGACAGCATCACGTCGAATCCCGGCCATTGCCTCAGTCTGGGCATTCTTACACCAGAAAAAGCTCGTAGTGTCGCTGAGCGGCTCCAGGCTGCCGATATGTTCAACGGCTGGGGCATTCGCACCCTCAGCAGTCACTCCCCGGCCTACAACCCGATGGGCTACCATATCGGCTCCGTCTGGCCCCACGACAACGGATTGATTACGATGGGGTTACGCTCGATTGGCCTGATTGATCAGGCACTGGAGGTGGCCCAGGGCATCCTCGATATGACCTTCCAGCAACCCTATCAGCGGCCACCCGAACTCTTCTGCGGCTACCAGCGCGACGGCGAAAGTAGCCCCGTCCAGTACCCGGTGGCCTGTTCGCCCCAGGCATGGGCAACGGGCACCATCTTCCAACTGGTGCAGATGATGATGAATCCGGTTCCCGATGCCCCTGGAAACCACCTGCGTATTATTGATCCTGCGCTGCCGGAATCGTTCAATCACCTGTCGCTGCAAAATCTGCGGATTGGTAATACGCTGCTAGATCTGGAGTTTGAGCGATCGGGCAGCACCACAGCCTGTCGGGTGGTGAAGAAGCGGGGCAACCTGCGCGTGGTGATTGAGGCGTAGGGGTTTAGAATTCTGGTTGGTGCGCGATTAAGCTTGAAACCCAAAAAGCTGTTTCGCCCGCTGCGCGGGCGAAACAGCTTTTTGGGTTTCGACTTTTTCCACGCCCACTTACTTCTGGACTTTTGACTAAATTGCGCCGATTTTTCCTGAAACGCTGACGGAGTCAGCGTTTCAGGAAAAA
>JBIKWV010000938.1:0-2808 GCA_044356135.1 Elainellaceae cyanobacterium | reverse complement strand
CCAAAACTGGTACTTTATTTCGTTGCAAGTCCCTTAGGGGTGAGCGTGAAGCGCTATTTTAACCGTGGCCGTTCTTCGCCAGAACTTTCTCGGCTACCTTAGCGGGCACCTCCTGGAGGTGGTCAAACTGCCAGCGGAAAGAGCCGACGCCCATCGTCAGCGATCGCAACTCCACGATCATGTCGTGCATTTCCGCCTGGGGGAGATTGGCGGAGACTTCATCCCAGCCCTTCCAGTTCTCCTTGGCGTCATAGCCCAGCACCTGACCGCGCCGACCGTTGATCATCCGCAGCACTTTCGAGGTGAACTCACTGGGGACAGAGATGGCGATCGCCAGAATCGGCTCCAGCAGCAGCGGTTCACACCTGGGCAGACCCTCCTGCATTGCGAGTCGAGCCGCCTGTTTGAAGGCTTGCTCCGAGCTATCCACCGTATGATAGGAGCCGTTGGTTAGCGTCACCGCCACGTCTACCACCGGAAATCCCAGCGGGCCGTGATCCAGAAACTCGCGCACTCCGGTTTCTACACCGGGAATGTACTGTCGGGGCACAACACCGCCGACAATGGTTTCCTTGAACTGGAAGCCTTCACCCCGCGACAGCGGTTTGATATCCAGGTAGACATCGCCAAACTGTCCGTGGCCCCCGGTCTGGTGCTTGTAGCGCCCGTGGATAGAAGCGGTAGCGCGACGGATGGTTTCCTTGTAGGGAATTTGTGGCAGGTGGGTGGTCATCGGCAGGCTGTACTTGCGGCGCAGGCGATCGAGCGCCACCTTCAGATGAATGTCACCCTGACCCCACAGAATCACCTCGCGGGTGTCACCGTGCTGTTCCCACAGCAGCGAGGGGTCTTCTTCCAGGAGCTTGGTCAGGGCGGTGCTGAGTTTCACCTCATCGTTGCGGTTCTCAGCGGTGAGTGCCAGCGCGTAAACAGGGGCGATCGCTTCGGCCTTCATTAGAGCATCCTTGCCCTGTCCAGTCACAGAAAGGGTATCTCCCGTTTTCACACCCTCCAGACGACCCAGCGCGACGATACTACCTGCGGTAGCGGCAGTGAGGTTGGTTTGCTGCTGTCCCATCAGTCGGTAGAGGCCCCCAATACGGACGCCGTTCAGGTTCATGCCATCCGTTAGCTTGCCGCTCCAGACGCGCACCAGCGATAGCTTACCGCCCTGGGGCGTGCAGTAGGTTTTGAGCACCTGCGCCAGGGGCGTATCGTTGACGGGGATACCGCGCCGCTCGGCGGTGACTTCGGGTTCAGGAGCTTCGCGCAGCAGGGCATCCAGCAGGTGACGCACACCGTAGTCCTGTTCTGCAACACCGATGAATACGGGCACGATCTGGTCAGCGCCCAGTTCCATCTTCAGATCGTTAAAAATCTCCTCTTCTGCAGGATTAATGTCCTCCAGCAGTTCCTCCAGCAGATGGTCGTCAAAATTGGCAATGGTTTCGAGCATCTCGGCGCGGGCGGCAGTCTCGGCGTCGCGCAGATGGTCAGGGAGGGGAATCGGATCGGCGGGGGAGCCAGCGTGGTACTGGTAAGCACGTTCCGTCACCAGGTCAATAAAGCCTTCGAGGGTCTCGCCCTGTCCGATGGGATACTGGTGCAGCACCAGGGGACGGCTGGATACGCCCTTGAGGGCATCCATGATTTCGGTGAAGCTGTCGTTTGCCCGGTCCATCTTGTTGATGAAGACCAGATGTGGAATCTCCCAGTCATCCAGAAATTGGAACAGGGGAGCCAGGGTGAGCACCCGTGCTTTGTCGGGTTCGCACACCACCACGGCGGCATCCACTCCAATCAGTGCATTGTAGGTTTCCTGGGCAAATTCAACGGAACCAGGGCAGTCGAGGAAGTTAAAACAAACGCTGCCATATTCGGTACTGGCAGCGTTTACCTCAACGGTCATCTGGCGATCGCGGGCTTCGGGCGCACTGTCTCCCACGGTGTTTTTGTCACTGACTCGACCTTTGCGAGAGGTTGCCCCGGTCACAAATAGCAGGCTTTCCAACAAAGAGGTTTTGCCGCTCAAATATGGACCCACGATCGCCACGTTTCGGGAGCCGCTTAAAACTTTTTCACTCATAAAAATTCCTCCCAGAATCATTAGTAGTTCGCTCAGCGAACTCTGCCCGGTTGCCTGGTTGAGTAGCACGCAAAAGGCACCATTCAACCATTCAACTCTGGCTTGGTGAACTATAGCGGTTCCCACTCCTATGGGGTACAGAGGGGGTGTGGGGGCGGTGCCCCCACGCAGGGGTTTCACCCCTGCACCCCGCACCTCACCCGAGTGAGAACCGCTATATTAGGGAAAATGTCAGGAATTCAGACCAGTCGTTATGAATGAGCTAGTGAAGGAGCGGCGGGTGAAGGGAAGAAAGTTGAAGAGAATGTGAAAAAACCGTACCTTCCGAAAAGCTGTATAGGTAAACGCCTAATCTGCGATCGCGCCTTGCTGGAACGCGATCCCGACCCATGAGTTTAGATTAACCTGACCCTAATCTTGGGGAGAGTTCCAGTTAGGAAAGTTTAAATACAGCGTTGCTTCTTTACTGGAGTTTTGACTATTTTTTCTACAATGCTGCGAAACGCTCTCTGCGAGAGCGTTTCGCAGCATATTCAATTCCAGCGCCGATTTTCTCCAAAACGCTGACGCAGTCAGCGTTTTGGAGAAAATCGGCGCAATTTAGTCAAAAGTCCAGTTCTTTACGAAGACAGGACTACAGCGCTTTGCGCTGAGATAGAACCAAAGTTATTGTTGAGAGCCGCACGGAGCGCGGCTCTCAACAAAAACTTTGTACCACACGC
>JBIKWV010000937.1:0-2810 GCA_044356135.1 Elainellaceae cyanobacterium | reverse complement strand
CGAACCCATCGATCAGCCACTCCTCCAGGAGGAGCAGACCTGAGGGAGCCGTATTTTTACTGGGAATTCAAGTTCTGGCAGTGCAGCCTCATCAAACCTTCTTCAAGCATTGCGAGATCTTCTTTTAGGATGAATTAGACTTTATAGAGCGTTTCTCAAGCAGGGAAAGCCCTACGGCATTAAGACGCTCCTTTCTAGCGGATCCCGCTGCCGATTCCCGATGACCAGAAACCAGTGGAACCGCTGTAGACGTTCCTGTGTCTGTCCTGAGGGCGCTTTCTTGCAAACCCAGAAGCGTGTACCTTGTTGCTGAATCTTTAGCAGGAGTCGTGACTATGTGCGGAATTGTGGGCTACATCGGCACCCAGGCAGCCAGCGGCATTCTGCTGGAAGGCTTGCGAAAGCTGGAGTATCGCGGCTACGACTCGGCGGGGATTGCCACGATTTCGGAGGGGAAACTGCACCGGGTTCGCGCTAAGGGGAAGCTCTATAACCTGCAAGACAAACTGTCGGGCCATGAGATGCCCGGTCTGGTGGGCATTGGCCACACCCGCTGGGCCACTCACGGTAAACCCGAAGAGCACAACGCCCACCCCCACTTCGATACGTCGCATCGGGTGGCGGTGGTTCAGAATGGAATTGTCGAGAACTACCGGGAGCTGCGGGACGAGCTGAAGCAGCGGGGCTACGAGTTCTTTACCGAAACGGACACCGAAGTCATTCCCAATCTGGTGGCGGAGTGCCTCGCCCAGATGAAACAGGATGGGGAAGCCGATCGCTACTATTCTCTACTGACAGAGGCCGTGCGTCGGGTGGTGCAGCGGCTGGAGGGCGCTTTTGCCATTGTGGTGCTGGCGGTCGATGCGCCGGATGAAATCGTGGTTGCGCGGCAGCAGGCTCCCCTGGTGCTGGGCTTTGGTCAGGGCGAGTTTTTCTGCGCCTCTGATGTTCCCGCCATCCTGCCCCATACCCACGCCATCCTACCCCTGGAGAATGGGGAAATGGCAACGCTAACCCCCCTGGGAATTGAGGTGTATAACTTTGCGGGCGATCGCCTGAAAAAACACCCCCACATCCTCAGCGGCATCTCAATGACGGCTGAGAAGCAGGGCTTCCGCCACTACATGCTGAAGGAGATCTACGAGCAGCCCAGCGTTGTTCGTACCTGTCTGGAAACCTACATCAACAGCGAATGGACGCCCGAATTTGGCACCAGCCCCGTCAGTCTGGGTCTGCCTCCGGAGACGTTGACCAACCTGGATCAGATCCACATTGTCTCCTGTGGTACGAGCTGGCACGCCAGTCTGGTGGGCAAGTACCTGATCGAGCAGATCGCCCAGGTGCCCTGTCACGTCCACTATGCCTCCGAGTTTCGCTATGCGCCCCCACCGCTGACCGCTAACACACTGATCATCGGTGTCACCCAGTCTGGTGAAACTGCCGACACACTCTCGGCCATCCACATGGAGAAGGAGCGGCGCACCAACCAGCCCGATGCCTTCCGTCCCCGTCTCCTGGGCATCACCAACCGCGCCCAGAGCAGCCTCACCCGTCTGGTGGACAGCATCATCGATACCCACGCCGGAATTGAAGTGGGGGTCGCGGCCACTAAAACTTTCACGGGGCAACTGATGGCCTTCTACTGTCTGGCGCTTGACCTGGCCCACAGCCGCAAAGCGATCGCCCTCGATCGCCTGGAGGGACTGGTGAAGGATCTGCGGAAACTGCCCGCCCAGATGGAGCAAATGCTGGAGCATCAGGAGCAACAAATCGAAGCCCTGGCCCACGAGTTTGCCGAAACTCAGGACTTTATTTTTATTGGGCGCGGCATTAACTTCCCGATCGCCCTGGAGGGTGCGCTGAAGCTGAAGGAGATCAGCTACATCCATGCGGAAGGTTACCCGGCAGGAGAGATGAAGCATGGGCCGATCGCCCTGCTGGATGAGAAGGTGCCAGTGGTGGCGATCGCCATGCCCGGTGCCGTCTACGAGAAGGTGATCTCTAATGCCCAGGAAGCGAAAGCCCGCGATGCGCGTCTGATTGGGGTGACTCCCGCCGGTAACTCGGCTGCGGCTGAGGTATTTAACGATCTGCTGGCGGTGCCGCAGGTGGATGAGCTGCTGTCACCGATTCTGACGGTGATTCCGCTGCAATTCCTGGCCTACCATATTGCGGCGCGGCGCGGTCTGGATGTGGATCAGCCGAGGAATTTGGCGAAGTCTGTAACGGTGGAGTAGTTGGCCATCCGTTTTTTATTTTTCATGACCAAGACCTCGGAGGTTTTTAGAAACCTCCGAGGTCTGTCTCCTAGCGCAAAGTCTTGATTAACATTGACATCGATTGTCCTGACTCCGGCGGTTGCACAATCTTCGACCAGTTATTGACTTCAGCAAAACCCTGCTTAGGCTGAATCTTCTGGTAGTGGCGCAGGGCGATTACCCCTTTGGGGAAGAGCTTCGCAACGGATAGCCAAGAATGAGGATTTGGATGAGGTGCTTCGGTTTTTGGTATTTGCAAAACAGCACAGAAGTTTTCTGAGTTTGACAAGCGTACTGCTAGAGAAATTATCCAACGGCTAACCATCCAGCGGACTGCGGACTCCCCGCCCGCCCCGATTCAAAACGTGGGTATAAATCATCGTTGTCTTCACATCTTTGTGGCCTAGCAGTTCCTGCACCGTGCGAATGTCGTAACCATTCTCCAGCAGGTGTGTCGCAAAACAATGACGAAACGTGTGGCAGCCAATTCGCTTCTGAATCCCGGATGCCCGTACCCCCTGTTTGACTGCTTTCTGCACCCCGCTCTCATGC
>JBIKWV010000936.1:0-2811 GCA_044356135.1 Elainellaceae cyanobacterium | reverse complement strand
TTTCCTATCTTTTTACTCTAAGTTGTAACTCGCATTCGATTCAGCGTCGTTGCCTATACTGAATTTTTCGGCTATCCAAAAGCGGGATGCAGAAGCCTCCATACTTCTTTGTCCCGCGATTATTCATGTCTGGTGCAAATGCTTTAAGAAAATCTTAACTCTGTTACATGAAGAATTTGAAAGGAAAGAATGCGCTAGTGACCGGGGCAAGCTCCGGAATTGGGCAGGCGATCGCCATCCGGTTAGCCGAAGAGGGCTGCAACATCGCTATTAACTATCGACGGGATGCTGAGGAGGCCAGGCGCACTGAGGAGACGGCAAAGGCGAATGCAAGCGCGCTGGGGCATGAGGTGCGATCGCTGACGATTCAGGGAGACGCAGCCAAAGAAGAAGATATTCTTCGGGTCGTCAAAACTGCCATTGACGCGCTGGGTGGTATTGATCTCCTGGTGAATTGTGCAGGAATTCAGAATGAGTATGCGTCCCATGAAGTGCCAACCGACAAGTTTGACCAGGTGATCTCGGTCAACCTGCGGGGTTCTTACTTCTACACCAGAGAGACGATTAACCATTTTCTTGCCCAGCAAAAGCCGGGTGTAATTATCAATGTCTCCAGCGTTCACGAAATTATTCCCCGTCCCATGTACGTCAGCTATGCGATGAGTAAAAGCGGTATGGGTGGACTGACTCGAACGCTGGCGCTAGAGTACGCCAGTCGGGGAATTCGGGTGAATGCGATCGCCCCCGGCGCAACCGCAACGCCCATCAACGAAGCCTGGACAGAGGATGTCGAAAAGCGGGCGGTGGTGGAAAGCCATATTCCGATGGGTAGGGCGGGAACCCCTGAAGAAATGGCGGCAGCAGCAGCGTTTTTGGCCTCCGATGATGCTGCATACATCACTGGACAAACGCTGTACATTGATGGGGGTCTGACCCTCTATGCCGATTTCCGGGAAGCGTGGTCAGCTTAGATACGATACACTTCTCTCCAGATTGATTGCTCCATTTCAATCTCACAGTTTTACGCCTGGTAACCACGAAACTCCGGAGGCAGCATGACCGCAGAACAGCAACGGCTTGATCAGAATGATGCGGGTTTGGTGGATTGGTATAAGTGGGGGCCTTACCTGAGCGAACGCCAGTGGGGCACCGTGCGCGAGGACTACAGTTCTGATGGTAACGCCTGGAACTATTTCCCCCATGACCATGCGCGATCGCGAGCCTACCGCTGGGGTGAAGACGGTCTGGGCGGCATCACCGACAACCATAATCTGCTGTGCTTTGCGCTGGCGCTGTGGAATGGCAAAGATCCGATTATCAAAGAGCGTCTGTTTGGGCTGACCAACAGCGAGGGCAACCACGGTGAGGATGTGAAGGAGTACTACTTCTACCTCGACAGCACGCCCACTCACTCGTACATGAAGTATCTGTACAAGTATCCTCAGGAGGCATATCCCTATGACGACCTGGTGCAGACCAACCGCCAGCGCAACCGTTATGAATTGGAGTATGAGCTACTGGATACGGGGATCTTTGATGGCGATCGCTACTTTGATGTCTTTTTAGAATACGCAAAGGCTGATGCTGAAGATATTTTGATCAAAATCAGCATTGCCAATCGGGGGCCAGAGGCGGCGCCCCTGCATCTTTTGCCCACGTTGTGGTTCCGCAACACCTGGTCGTGGGAAGACAGTGGTTCTAAACCGAATATGACGAAGGTTGAGGGATTGGGGAGGAGTGTCGTCCACGCCCACATCACCAATCCGATACTGGACGTTTACATCAAAGATTATTACTTCTATTGTGATAGTGTACAACCGCTGCTGTTTACTGAGAATGAAACAAACAATCAGCGGTTGTTTGGGACAACGAATGATAGTCCATTCGTGAAGGATGGAATTAATAACTACCTGCTGCATGGTCAGAATGATGCGGTGAATCCGGCGGGTACAGGCACGAAGGTTGCACCTCACTATGAGCTGATGATCGGCGCGGGAGAAACGAAAATCGTCCAACTGCGGCTCACCAAAAAGAATCCAGAGACATTGAGGGATCCCTTTGCAGATTTCGATCAGATTTTCGCCGCACGCTTAAGGGAAGCCGATGAATTCTACGAAACCGTGATTCCACCAGCGGTGCAGATTGACGAAGACCGTGCCAACGTAATGCGGCAGGCGCTGGCGGGGATGATGTGGACAAAGCAGTATTTCTACTACGATCTGGCTCAATGGTTGCGGGAGCGCAACATTACGCCGTGGACCCCTTCGGAACAGCGGCGACATGTGCGGAACAACGATTGGTTCCACATGCTGAATGATGATGTGATTTCCATGCCCGATAAGTGGGAGTATCCCTGGTATGCGGCGTGGGATCTGGCCTTCCATGTGATTCCCATCAGTCTGATCGACCCCGATTTTGCCAAACAGCAGTTGATGCTGATGCTGCGGGAGGATTACCTCCACCCCAATGGTCAAATTCCCGCCTATGAGTGGAACTTTGGTGATGTGAATCCCCCTGTTCATGCCTGGGCCACCTGGGAGATCTATACGCGCGATCGCGAACGCAACGGCGGCGAAGGCGACATCGAATTCCTGAAATACGCCTTCTCCAAACTGGTGATCAACTTTACGTGGTGGGTGAATCGCAAGGATGCGGGTGGCAACAATCTGTTCCAGGGCGGATTTCTGGGGCTGGACAACATTGGGGTGTTCGATCGCAGTTCACCTCTGCCCACGGGAGGCTATCTGGATCAGGCCGACGGCACCTCCTGGATGGTGTTTTTCAGTCAGCGGATGTTCCAGATCGCAATTG
>JBIKWV010000078.1:0-10135 GCA_044356135.1 Elainellaceae cyanobacterium | reverse complement strand
TCCCTCCTACAGACGTTCCACAGAACGTCTCTACCCATCCACCCATCCACCCATCCACCCATCCACCCTCCCACATCGGCACCACCCCCCAGGGACTCCTCGCCACCTTCTCCGCCGACTACGAAACCCTGGAAGCCATCACCCTGGCGAAGGATACGGAGAACCACCTGCTGCAATTTCACAGCATTGGGCGGCGATCGCCCCTCCGCTCTGCTCTCCAGTCGCACCAACTATTCCTGGTGATTGCCAGACCTGACTCGTTAACGCCTCACTTCACCGACAATCAGTTGACGATTCAGGGCTGGACGTTTGACCTGAACCCAACCCGTTGGCGCTCTGAGACGGTGCTGATCTTCAAGTTCTTTGAGGAGCCGCTGATCGACCTGCTGCAAAACTTGCAGGCGTGGGCCAGTCCAGCGGAGTTTGTGGGCAATACCCAGGCAGTCGCGGTCGCTCAACGACGGCTGCTGGATCTATTTCAGGAGGCGATCGCCCGCAGCGGTGAGAATGCTCCACCGAAAGACAAGGAAAACTATGGGCCACTGGCTCGCATCGCTCAGTTATCGGGCTGGTCAGGGATCGTAGCGCTGAATGTACCCGTACCGCCCGCCAATTTACCCTCAGAGCTGCGGGCGCTGGCAGCGGGAATTGATCCCAGCAAGTTCTATGCGCAGTATGTGGGGGTGGAGACGACCCCGGTGCGATCGCAGCAGGGGCAGCTAATCGTGGGGCAGTCTTCGCTATTTGGGTTGATTGACTATCAGAATGAAACGATTCCACTGCCCAACCCGTCCGGCTATGACTTTGAGGTGCGCAATCTGCGGGTGCTGTTCCAGAATTCGCAGGTGAAGGCGTTTTCCAGTGAGATTGCCGTGACGCTGGATCGCTTGTTTGATGAAGAAACTCAATTAGTCATTGCCAATGCCGAGGGCGAGGGAACAACCGTTGCCGATCGCAATATCGTCTTGCTTAAAGGCACCGCCGAAAATCACAGCGGACGCACCACCTACGCCTTCAGCTTCAGTGGCGACAATCATTTTCTGACGCCAAAAAGCACCGCTTTTAACCAGGTCGAAATCATCAAAGCCCAGTTCTCCACCGATCAGGTCAACACCCCTGCCGGACAGGTCGCCACCATCACGGGCCGCTTCACCTTCTGGGGCAATCTGGATTTCGCCCGACTCGCCATTTCCAAAGACCCCTTCCAGTTTGACATCCTCTCCTTCGGAGCCGACCCCCCACCCGCAGACCCATCCACCCTCCCACCCTCCGACTCTCCCACCCTCCCACCCCAATTCCTCGCCTTCTCCAACCTGGTGGTCACCATGACCTTCCGGGAGGATACTCCGCAGGATCGCACCTTTGGATTTAACCCGCGCAATCTGGTGTTCGATCTGAAGCGCAGTAAGCCGCGTCAGGACAGTCTCTACTCGAAGTTCCCGCTGAAGTTTACGGGGATGACCTACTCGTCTGGAGATAAGACGATCGAGAGTTTTGGCTATATGCCCGTGAAGTCGCCCGTGTCGGGGAAACTGCGATCGCTCTTCACCCTCACCGACCCGGTTCTACAAACGCTCCGTGCCACCAATCCGCCCACTGCGGTTTTAGATAAACTCAACGGACTGAAGGACAGGGAATTTCTGGATCAGCAGGCGTTTGTGGCCGTTTTGCAATCCACCCTGGGCACGGATCTCACCGATGCGCTGCGAAAGTCCATCGTCAGTGCGGCGCGATCGCCCCAGCCCTGGTACGCCCTCACCTTTGACCTGGAGCTGGGGACGCTGGGGGCGCTGGCGGGACGAGCGGGATTCGTGGCCAGTCTAATTTTTGCCTGGAATCCGGGGGCGGGCAGCAAGTTTTTTGTGGGGCTGCGGCTGCCGGGTTCGACGGGTGGGAAGCGAGAAATCAGCCTGCAGGGCGTGATCAAGCTGGTGTTTAAGAGCATCGATTTTGTGGTGGGACGAAACGAGGGGAGGGTGAGCTATGTGCTGAAACTGAAGAACATCATGCTGAAATTCCTGGTGCTGTCGATTCCGCCCAACGGACGCACCGAAATTATTTTGTTTGGCGATCCGGCTGGGACCGCCGAGAACAATCAGTTGGGCTGGTATGCCGCCTACGTCAAGGACCAGTAGCACCGTGGATATTGCCGCACTCAAAACCGTGATTACTGAGAACCTGGTGGAAACAGACACCGGGAGTGAATTCTCATTGTCGGCGGATACGCTGCAATCCAATCCGATTCAACAAATTTTTGAAACCTACTTATCGGGTTCATTGACGCTCCAGAATATTATTCGAGATCCGATTGACACACCGGATAGCATTACGATTCTGGGAACGAGTGAGCTGACGCTATTTACGGATACGGCGATCGCCGCCCGCTTCAGCCTCACCCCTGATGGGGAACCCGCCTGCCTGATCACCGCAGTCCCCCAGGAGGGCTGGTCATTGGACTCCAGCTTTCCCGAACTGGACGAGACGTTTCTGGCGCTACTGGAGTTTGACGATGCGGCGCTGTACCTGTCTTCCCACGACGTGTCAGACACCGTTCCAGCAGGACTGTCGTTTGGCGGAAATTTGCAGCTCACGGGGCGAATGCTGCCGATTGCCTGGTTGCTCGGCGGTGAGGATTTTGTGGCGCTGAATGGAACCATCCTGTTGAATGACGGCTTACCCCTGATTTCCCTGACAAAACGACTGCCGGGACTGGAACTGGGCTTTCTGGAGCTGCCCTTCGTCGCCTTCGAGGTGGGCAATACGATTCGGGAGATTCCCGACCAGGACCCGGAACCCGTGGCCGGGATGCGCCTCAGTTCGGCGATCGCCTTCGAGTCTGCCTCCGGCACCGTGAATATTCCCCTCAGCACGACGGTGTTTCTGCACTCCAGGGAAGCCGAATTTGCCGCCAATCTGACCAACGCCCTGGATGCTGGCCTGGATGGGCTATCTAGCCTTGCCAATGGGGTGGATCTGAGTGGGGCGCTACCCAGTGATTTATCCATTACGGAACAGGTGACCCTCAGCGACCTGGTGTTTGGCGTGAATTTGAACGATCGCAAACTCCAGTCTGTGCGGCTGACGGTGACCTCGACGCAACCGTGGGTGCTGGTGCAGGATGCGATTTCGATTGAGCGGTTATTTCTGGATTTTCGGGTGGATGATGTGATGACGACCAAACGAACGACATTGAAGATTGTGGGGGAGATTGGTCTGGATTCTGACGCTTAATTTCGATATGGGGAGTTCGGAACTGAGCGCCGCACTCCCTCACCCGGATTAAAGACGATTTGAAGAACGTGCGTGAATGGTGAGACGAAACAGGGAGAATGAGCCAGCATGACCGACACCGTTGATGTCAATCGCACTGCATCTACCTCAGAAGGTGATGGAAAAGCCATCATTCAAATCACTGCGATCGCCCGTTCCTCCAGAACCGTTGGTGCCCCGGTTGCAGGCCGTCCCACTACGACAGTCTCCCGCGAGTTTCAGATTTACGGTGGGCTGAAGGAGGGGAGTCCATCCATTAAGCTCGATCGCCTGCTGCGAAAATTCATCCCCGACATTCCCGAAACCGACGACGCTCTAGAGATTACCACCCTCAACTTCAGCGCCGATACCGCCAACAAAATCTACACCTTTGAAGGGGAAGTGCTGAACCTGTGGACGGTCGATCTGGGGGGCGTAACAGAATTCAAGATCGCGTCGCTTTACCTGTTTTTGCAGCGCATTGGGCGCGATTTTGGCGTAACGATTAGCGGCAGCGTGGTTTTTCTGCAGCAGACCTTTCTCCTGTTTGCCGAACGTCAGGTGGGGGCGCGATTCTGGCGATTTTCGGCAGCGCTGGATGCGGCCAAGGAACTGACCCTCTCTGAAATTGTCAACGAGGTTGCTGGCTCGTCGGTGAATTTGGAGGAGAGTGAGCTGACTCGGAGTTTGTCCGGCTTCAAAGTCTCAGAACTGGGGTTCACGCTGGATACCGGGCCGAGTAAGCGGTTTGAGTTCCGGGGTGCGTTTGAGTGGGTGATCGAGTTCAGCACGGGTGAGAAACTGGCGATCGCCGCCCGGTTAGAGCTGGAATCCTTCCTGCCGCCAGCGCTCCCCGGTTCAGGGCAACCGGGAGGGCAACTGGGAGGACAGCCAGGAAACCCACCCGCCCGCGTCAAACGGCAGTACATCGGTGAAATCGGCGGCTCCGTTTCCTTTGAAGCGCTGGACGCCGACTTTCTCAAAAATCTGTCGATGGCGGCGGTTTATCGCTTTTCGCCTGAAGAAAAGCTGCTGACGTTTCGCCTGATCATCAACGAGATCGAGCTGTTCGCCCAGTTCAGAAAAAAAACGCCCCTCGGACTGCCGCCCGAACAAACGCTCGTCATCGGGTTTGGCAACACGACCTTTGGCGACATTCTGAATTTCATGGTGCAGTTGGTTGACCCCAATGTGGGGGATTTTCAACTTGACCCACCGTGGAATGAGCTGGGGGCGATCTCGCTGCGGGGCCTGGAGCTGGAGATTAACCTGACGCGCAAGATCGTCACGTTCCGGTTTCCCGCGAAGGCCAATCTGGGCTTTATCACCATTGATTTTATTGGTCTGACCTATGTGCAGCGATCGCGCTACACCCAGAAAACCACTGTCGAGATTGAGCTGATCGGCAGCTTTTTGGGAAAACCCCGTGGCCCCAACAATCCCCTCGGTTGGGATACGCTGAACCAATCGCCGCCGGAGGTGCCGGGTCAGGGGGGCACCCTCTTTGACCTGCGATACCTGGGTCTGGGCCAGCGCGTTTCCTTTGACCAGGCTACGCTGAACCGCGTCACCAACATCACCCAGATTATGGACGTGTTGCAGGAACGGGTGCGACCGCTGCCCGGAGGCGCTGCCGTGCCGCCTGTGGCTCCCACCAATCCCCTCCAGTTCAACGCCCGCAGTGGCTGGCTGATCGGTGCCCAGTTTACGGTGATCGATACACTTGAGATCAATCTCATCTTCAACGACCCGGTTCTCTACGGCATTCGTATTGGCCTGCGCGGGGCCAAAGCCAAGATCTTTGCCGGACTCATTTTTGAAATTCTCTACCGTCGCATCAGCGATACCATTGGCGTTTACCACGTTGAACTGGTGCTGCCCGATGTCATGCGCCAGCTCCAGTTTGGGGCGGTTTCGGTGACGCTACCCGTGGTAGTCATCGACATCTACACCAATGGCGATTTCAAACTCGATTTTGGCTTCCCGTGGCGATTTAACTTTGCCCGGTCATTTGCCCTTGACGTGCTGATCTTTACGGGGGCAGGGGGCTTCTACTTCAATAAGCTGAGCGCGGAGACCGCCACCAGCGTACCCATCATTACCAATGGGCGGTTCAACCCGGTGATTGAGTTTGGTCTGGGGCTGAAGGTGGGCCTGGGCAGAACCGTCAACAAAGGGGTGCTGAAGGCCGAAATCAGCATCACTATACAGGGCATTATCGAGGGCGTGATCGCCTGGTTTAACCCCAATGATCCCAACCTGCCCACCGACCAGTATTTCCGCATCCAGGGTGGAGTGGCGATCGTGGGTCGCCTCTGGGGTCTGGTGGACTTTGCGGTGATCCAGGTGGAAGTGGAGGTGATCGTCCGGATTGCCGTGCTGTTTGTGGTGGAGTCCTACAAGCCGATTTTCCTGACGCTGGTGGCCGAAGTTTCGGTTCGGGCATCCGTCAAGATTCTGTTTATTCGCGTCAGCTTCTCGTTCCAGCTCACGCTGAAGTTTGAATTCACGCTGGGGTCTGCCCGTCCTACCCCCTGGATTCTCGACCCCGACCAGAGCCGTCGTCGTCCCGTCACGGGCACAGGCACCGACACCGGGCCAGGATTACCGGGTGCCGCCAGTGTGCCGATGGCCGCCATGCGAACAGCTCAACCCGCAGCGATGATGGTAGAACCGCCCCCCGTCAGCAGGCCAGCAGCGGCTCCTTCTGCCGACACGCTGCGCACGGGTGAGCCTTCAGGAGGCACAAGCCCGCCCAACTCCCCTGGCGGCGAACCTTCTGCGGGAGGTTCTGCCTCAGCCGTCGCGGGTAATGCCTCTGCGGTAGATACCCCAGCCGCTACAAGCGCTCCCGTTTCTGGCAGCACTGCGCCCGCTGGCGGGTCGCCTCCTGGCTCCACGTTATCTGGAGCGTCATCTACAGCGGCCCGTTCCACCACAGGCGGCACCACCGCTACGCCTGCGGCACCATCTGCTCCGGGTGCTCCCCCATCGGACGTAGCTGCGGCAATTGCCACCGTCTTCACCCCTGCTGAGTCCTTCCTGTCTGTAGAACTCGCTGAAGTCAGCACTGCCACCGTCACGCTTCTGAGCTGGCAACCGATCGCCGTTCTACCCACCAAAGTCACGCTAAATCTGTTCTTCCAGCCCGCCTTCAGCCGCAACATTGAGGGAATTCAGGGGGTGGCGCTGCTGTTCATTGAAAATTCGATTGATGTCAACTCCACGGGCTACGAGACATATCAACGGGATGCAGCGAACAATACGCCGTTTGATCTGCTGGCGCAGGTGCTCCTGACCTGGGCCATCTATGCCTACAAAGTGCCCCCCAGAGGAAACAGTAACAATGCAACGCCGATTGCCATCTCAGACGTCACGTTGACGGATCTGGAGACGCTCTACACCCTGATCGTGAATGGCGACGATGATCAGCGCGATCTGTTTAGCTACGCCACGCTGGCTGACTTTTTGCAGGCCAACTTTGTGCTGAATATCAGCGATCGCACCAGCAGCACCAGCGGCACGATTTTCCCCATGATCCCCCAGCTCTCAATGCAGTTGGGCAATGATACAGCGGTGCGATTTGATGCTGCGGTGTTCCAATTGAGTGAGCGCGATCGCCTCGACTTCGCCCGCTACTTTGCCCAACTGAAGGGGAGCCACGGCAGCACTGTCGAACAGACTTCCACACCGATTGGGGGAGCTGAGGACGAGAGCGATGTGCCCAATCTGGATTCGGGTTTCTCCGTGGCCAGCTTCATCTTTGTTGATTACTTCCAGTTGCTGGTGCGATCGGTGGTGCAGCAGGCGATCGACTACCTGAAAGACAACCTGCTGGAAATTATTGAGCTTGAGGATCTGCTCAATGCCCTGAATGCAGGAGGGCAATTTAACCACCTGGGGGCGATGGCCTCGCGGTTCCTGCTGCACGGTCTGAGGGTGCCCGATCGCCGTTCCCAGAGTACCGACCTGGAACTGAGTGAGGCCGATCGGGCTGACCCCAATCGCCGCACCCACGCCCTGTATCGAGAACTGGGCCAGCGGTTCCGCTTCACCGCTGCTGCCGATGGATTTACCATCACCCTGGCAAACCCCGATCGCCTGCCGTGGATTTCCTTCACCGATTACAACACCCAGTCGCCGCCCCAAAAGGTCCCTTCAGCCACGCTGCGGTATCTCCTGAGTCGCCAACCCGCTTTGATTGATCTAATCGGCCAGCTCAATCTGCCCCAGACCCTCACGGATATTCAAAAACCGGACTTCCTACCGATCGCCCCTCAAATTCTCAAGCCCTACATCGACCAGCCCCGCCGCTATAGCCTGAACCAGCGCGTGGCCTGGTTGGCCAGCGTTACCGCCAATCAGCCGCCAGGGAAGTTCTCGATTCTGGCGCTGCCCGACAACCTGCAAACCTTCCTGGCGGTGAAGCACCAGCAAACTCGCAGCGCCCAGGGAATTTCGCCAGGGGTAAACCTGCGCCTGCGCTACGGCAAACCCGCTGAGGGCAGGACGCACTTGATTGACAGTGACCTGCGATCGCTCACCAATTTCAGCTTTGCCACCCGCGTCACCCTCAATCTGCGGCGCATTCCCACGCCCGACGGCACCGCCCTGCTGCCCACCACCTATCTGTTCAGCAGCACCAGCGAAGCAGATAAGGATCTCCTGGAGGATCTCTGGTCGTATCTGAACACGACGCGCACCACGCCCCAACTTTTTCTGCTCTACGGGGCGGTCGATCGCACGGCCCAGAGCAACGTTAGCGAAGTGGAATTCCAGACAGGGCTGACCAACGCCCTGCCCACCCGGACGCTGCTGCTGAAAACGAATCTCTCAACCTATAGCACCCGTCCCCCGAAGCTGGACGCCACCCGTGCCAGCAGCCTCTACAGCGCCACCCTATCGGAGGAGCAGGGCACCAACTGGATTCAGTTGCTCTGGGAGGGCAGCACGGTCAACACGGGCGGCTACCATTTGCGGTATGAGGTGGGCGATCAGGGTCTCCCCGACCACCTGTTTACCGATGGCCTGACGGCTTCGGTGGTGCTGCTGGTGCTGCTCAAACCTCCGGCAGGAAGGACGCAGCCCCTGCCCGCTCAGGATTTCCATAACTGTGTGGTGGTGCGAGAAGCACTGCTCGACCTGGAGGAGAGTGTGCTGCTGCTGGAAAGCGACGACACCGTGAAGGCGTTGAGCATTCCGGCGGGGAATCTCGGTTTCCGGTTAGAGCGCCCGATGCCGCAGGTGGCCAGCAACCAGACGGGGAGAGACGAACTGGAGGCGCTGTATCACCTGCTGGGCTTTAAGTTCCTGGAAACCACCAGCTTCCGCGCCAGCAACGAGGGCTTACCGCTAGGGCCAGCGGAAGATGACCCGACCACGACGCGGGATGACAATCTGTGGATTTACGAGCGCGTGGCTCCGATTTACCCGCTGGCCAAGTCCAACGACATGCCAGACAAAACGGCCCTGCCCCCCGCCCGATTGAATCCCTACGCGGGAATTAGCGCGACGGCAGAGGTGGCGATCGCCTTCCAGTGGCGCGACCTCTACGGCAGTCTGCTCACCGCCGCCCAGCGCATGCCCCAGAATCCCAAAGTGCGCTACTTTGACCCGATTCTCGGCATCAATCAGTGGCCCGCCGTGGTGGAGAGCTATCTTTTCCGCAGGAATGCCCAATCTGAAGTCGAGCTGCTGCTCCAAATGGTTCTGGATCAGAACAAATACGTGGCCACCGCCGGACGTACTCTGACCGAGACCCGACAGTCGGTCAGCGCAGCCCGCGCCACCTATCAGCAGATCTATTATCAGATTCATCAGAGCGATCATCGATTTAGCGTTCATACCAGCGTCATTCCGGCGTGGACGTTCCCATTAACAGAGGCCGACCAGAAAACCTTCAAACTCCCCCTGATCGACTTTGTCGAGACGGCCTACCGCTACCTGTCCACCCTGGAAATGGTGACCGCACCCACCCATACCGTGAGTGGAGACACGCTGCACAGCCTGAGTGCTCTGTACCACGTTTCTCTCAACTCCCTCAGTCTGGCCAATGCCGATGTGGTAGGACTGTTCCCGACAGGCACACTGATTACGGTTGGGGCAACCACGAGGATGACACTGGCCAGCGATAGCCTGCGATCGCTCGCCACCAGCCTCCAGACCACCCTGGCCCTTGTTGCCACAGCCGCCCAGGCGATCGTCCTCTCCCCCGTCACCCTGACCATTCCCGATCGCGTCACGATTCCCACTGGACTTCCGGCCTCGGTGGATAACGTCACCGCCATGACCCTGAACGCCCTGACGGGAATCCTCAAGACGAAGGTTGCAGCGGACCTGAGCGACTCTAATCGCACCGTCACCGCCGCCAGTCTCCGGTTTAGCAGCACGGACACCAGCAGTTCCACCAGCAGCACCGAAATTCAGGCCATTGCGCAGCGGATTGGCGACTGTACCGCAGTGGCGATCGCCAACCAGAACCGCATGGGCCTGCTGGTCGCCGGGGCAGAACTGCTGCCCGATGGACTGACCGCCCCCCTGCTCACCGAGATCACTGGATTTTCCGTGACTGCAGAAGAGGCCAGCACCAGCGCAGGCATTGCCCGGATTCTCAACCGGGTCACTTCGACGAACCTGACTGACGAAGACTGGCAGGCATTGCTCGACGATCCGGTGAAACGCAGCCAGGTCAAAACAATCCAGCCCAATGATACGTTTTCCAGCATTGCCGATCGCTTCTCTGAGGCGATTGGTAAACCCGTGGCGATCGCCAATATTGTCGTGCTGCTCTACAACCGTCCGGGATTCCTCACCCGTGGACAGTCCTGGATTGCGCCCCCGATCATTTCCAGCCACACGATTAACCTGAACCAGACCGCCACTGCGG
>JBIKWV010001060.1:0-2587 GCA_044356135.1 Elainellaceae cyanobacterium | reverse complement strand
TTACAAATTCACACACAATCCGCTAGCGCTGCCCCCCCGTCCCCCCCCCCCCCCCCCCTCTCTCAAAAACAATTACGGGTTAATTTGTTCACGATCCTTAGCAACCAACCTGCATAACCGTGACTACGGATTTCGAACACTCACCCGTAGCACAAAATTTGCCACTTCGTTGGCGGAGACATCGATCTCGTAATACCCCGGCTGAAGCGTGTTTGGAATTTCGACAAAGGTTTCTGCTCCGTCGGCAACCTGACCATCGGGGTAACGCACCTCCAGTCTGGCATTGCCCTGAATCAGTTCTACTGTCAGTTGCTGATTGCTCTGAATATTCACCAGATAGCGGCGGGGCTGACCTGGACGCACCTGGTCTGGCACCTCTACCGAATTTTGACCCTGAGGAATATCAAGATACTGGGGTTGCCCAGATTGATCATCCGTTGGGGCGGGGGTGGGCGTCGGCGTGGGGGTGGGCGTCGGTGTAGGGGGAGCCTCCAGGCTGACGGTCAACGCATAGTCTGCCTGGGGGACACCCTGCACCGGGCTGATTTGCACCACGTAGTCACCGCTCACGTTCACCTGCCCCTGCCAGCTCTGAGTTCGACGCGCCTGTTCATTCACCGGCTGTCGGTCAGGAGCCAGCACCGACAACAGAACTCCTTCTCCCTGGAGGCTTGCCCCCAGAGTTTCCCCCTGCTGGGCCGAAATTAGATAGTTGATCGTCTGGTTCGATCGCAGTGTCCCCCTGGCGGTGGTGGACGTACCGGGGCTGAGGTTAAGCCGCTGATCAAACTGAACCGGTTGGGTGGGAGTGGGGGTGGGGGTGGGGGTCAGGGGCGGCGTGGGTGTGACCGTAGGGGTGACCGTAGGTGTAGGCGTGACGGACGTCTGCTGGCCGTTGTAAAGGGCGCTGACGACTGCCCAGGAACCAATCCCGGTCACCACCGCCAGACCCAGACCGATCGCCAGTACTGCCCAGGGGTTGTCCCACACCGACGGTTCTTGTTGGGAAGGGGGAACCACGGGCTGAGTGGGGCGCTGCACTGGAGTCGTTGCACCAGCCGTGGGCACGGGTCGCCCTACAGCGATTGTCTGCATCTGTGATACATCGGGAGCAGCAGGCACTGGTGGTGGTAGTGGTGGTGGTTGGTAGGTGGGTTGGGGAACAGGTGGGTAGGCAGAGGGAGCAGGAAAGGGAGGCATCGGCGCACCGGGAGTCGCCAGTGATTGCAGCGCCTGTGCCACTTCGGCAACAGACTGGTAGCGATCGCCCGGTCGGTAGCTCAGCATCTTATTCAGCACCTGAGCGAACCCCGGATGCACGCTGACAAACCTTTGCCAGTGCCAGGTCAGCGTCACATCGTCAAACAAATCCTGGGGTTCGCGCCCTGTCAGCAGCACCACCGCTGTCACCGCCAGCGAATACAGGTCGCTATTCGGATAGGCCCGTCCCGTCTGCATTTGCTCACTCGGCGCATAGCCCAACTTGCCCACGCTGGTGGCCTGCTGCGTTTCCGTCTCCCCCGTCTGAATCCGGGTGGCGATCTCCTTCACCACGCCAAAATCGATCAGCACCGGCAGATAATCCGACTGCCGCAGCATGATGTTATCCGGTGCAATATCTCGATGAATAATTCCCTTCGCGTGAATATGCGCCAGCACTGGCAGCAGTTGCCGCATCAGTTGCAGTACCTCCGCCTCCGAGAAGGCCATTCCCTGAGCCTTCCGCTCATTCAGCAGTTGGCGATAGTTCTTCCCCTGCACATAGTCCTGCACCAGAAAGAAGCGCTGATTTTCATCAAACGTCGCCCGAAACTGAGGAATCTGCGGATGCTGAATCTGATAGAGGATCGCCGCCTCCCGCTGAAACAACTCCTTCGATTTTTGCAGCGCATACTCCCCCGCCGCAGGTGGAATATATTCCTTCAGTGCACAGCGCTCATTAAACCGCCCCAGGTCTTCCCCCAGATAGGTACGCCCAAATCCTCCCTGACCGAGCACTCCCAACAGACGATAGCGATTTTGCAGAACAGTCCCGGCAGGAATTGGTGGTTGCATACGAAAACGAGAACCCTCACACAGTATTCAGGGGCGAAGTCGTGGGCGGCTCTTCAGCATAGCAAAGCCTGAGACCATGTTAGACCAGCAGGTAACCTTGCGCGGCTTCGCGGCTGAGAAGTCCCAATTGGGTAGATACATTGCGGGGGTGATCGGTTCCGCAAAGTAGGGGTAAGTGGTTGGGAGGTTTTGGGCAAAACCAGGCTTCTTGGGGGGTAGCTTACCCCCCAAACCCCCCGCTTGGGGGATTAGCCTCGTCCCCCAAACCCCCTCCGACTATGTTTCTCGTGGGCGACGTACAGTACCTCCAGGGGTTTCCGCTGCCAGAAACATGGCTGAGTCGTGGGAGGGAAAGGGGTGGAACTCGCTGTTGCTCAGCAACAGCGGTGAATTGAGGAGCAACACCTTCACCCTCACACAGTTCAGCCCTGCTGCGATCGTGGGTAACGCGCTGTGGGCTGCTGGCTTCTCACGAGTAACCTGATAGGAGGGGGTTTGGGGGACGCTTCGTCCCTCAAGCGGGGGGGTCTGG
>JBIKWV010000171.1:0-7562 GCA_044356135.1 Elainellaceae cyanobacterium | reverse complement strand
CCGGGGGCGGGGGGGGGGGGGGCCCCCCCCGCCCCCCCCCCCGGGGGGGGGCCGGGGGGGGTAAGCTACCCCCTCCAGATCTCTGGTTCGCAACCAAAACCTACCGCTACCTGAGTATCCGCATCAGCCAGTCAACTTTGTGGTGAACCAGATCTCTGGTTCGCAACCAAAACCTACCGCTACAACAAAAGAACCAACTCCAACTTCTGACAAAAAGTCGGATTACAGCGCTTTGCGCTCTAAAACTACCCCGACTGGCAAAATCGGTGTGGCAAACTACTAAATATAGCGGTTTCCACTCGGGTGAGGTACGGGGTGTGGGGGCAGTGCCCCCGCGCAGGGGTTCCACCCCTGCACCCCCTTACCCAATCGAAAAGTTCAATAGTTAAGCGTTTGAGTCATGGCAGGACATAGTAAGTGGGCGAATATTAAGCGTCAGAAGGCCCGTGTGGATGCAGTAAAGGGTAAGACGTTCGCCAAAATTTCCCGACAAATTATTGTGGCGGCCCGGTCGGGGGTGCCTGATCCCGCAGCCAATTTTCAGTTGAGAACCGCCATTGAGAAAGCCAAGGCGGCGGGGATTCCCAACGATAATATTGATCGGGCGATCGCCAAAGGTTCTGGCAAGCTGGGCAACGAGGCCGCGCTGGAGGCCATCCGCTACGAAGGATACGGCCCCGGTGGGGTAGCGATTATCATTGAGGCGCTGACCGACAACCGCAACCGCACCGCCGCCGACCTGCGGGCTGCTTTCAGCAAGCGCGGCGGCAATCTGGGGGAGACCGGATGTGTGGGCTGGATGTTTGACCAGAAGGGAGTCGTGACGGTTCAGGCGGCTCCGCCTGCCAGCAAGAAGGAGTCTCCCATGCTGGATGAAGAATTGCTGCTGGAGGCTTCCCTGGAGGGTGGCGCAGCGTCCTACGAATTTCTGGAGCTGGAGGATGACCTCCCCGCCGCAGAAGTTTTCACCGACCCCACCAATCTGGAAAACCTGACCCAGACGCTTAAGGAAAAAGGATTTGTCGTCGCCCAGGCGGAACTGCGGTGGATTCCCAACAACACTCTAGAGGTGACGGATTCTGACCAGGCGATCGCCCTGATGCGTCTGATGGATATGCTGGAAGACCTGGAGGATGTGCAGTCAGTGACCGCCAACTTTGAGATGGCCGATGAGCTGATGTCTGTCAGCATGGTTTAGCCCCAAATCTGCTGAAACTACTGTGAGGCGGGCAAGATGCCCGCCCCACAGAATCTCTGGGTTTGAGGACAAAGTTGCACATCATTGATGCACGGTTAGACTGCGATCTTCTGTTTCACAGCCTGTGCGGTCATCATGCCCCAAAGCCAATCAATCTTATATTTGTCGATCGAGACTTTGTGTAACCCTTCATCCCGCAGGATTGTCCGGCATTCACGAATTCCGTAGGTGCGAAAATGGGCGCGATTGAATAGACGCAGGAAAGCGTCACAGATGCGACAGGTCCAGTAATCGTGGCACCAGTCGGTGATCACTAGACGACCATCAGGCTTGAGCACTCTTTTGGCTTCCTGGATGGCCTGGGAGGGGTGCCGAAAGTAGTGGAACGCATTCGTTGAAATCACAACGTCGAAAGTGTCGTTGGGGAACGGCAGACGCTCGGCACTGCCCACAGAGAGCGCTATCGAATCTGGTAATTTCTGTCGTGCGACACTCAGCATTGCAGGAGAGGGATCTAAACCCACAAAAGTTGCCTCCGGAGCCAGTTGCAGGAGTCGCTGAATTAAAGTTCCAGTACCACAGCCCAGATCCAGGATGCGCTCATGGGGACGGATGGCCAATCGGTTAATGGTTTCCTGAATCGTTGAATGGATGTAAAACGACCAGCGGCGATCGTACTGGGGCGCAAGACGCAAATACTCTTCCTGTACCGGATCAACGTGCATAACGATCTGTAACTAAGGGACTTGCAACGAAATAAAGTAACAGGTTTAGTTTGGTGCGGCTTCGCCGCGCCAAACTAAACCTGGGGTTTTACTGAGATTTTATTTTATGGCAAATCCCTAAGAGGGATGGAACAGCTTCAGTGCCAAACTCTGAGGCATCGTATCGCGGCAGGTGAGCAAATTCTGAATCACCTGATACTCTGAAAGATAGCAATTACCACGTCAGGGTGGGTGGATATGCAGATTCTTCACGGTACCTGGATTCCTCAAAGCAATCAAACCTCCACTGAGACACCATTCCTCCAATCGGGCGCGTTCTACCTGTGGGTTGAAACCACTGAGAAGAAGCAGTTTCGCCAGCCGAGCCAGCGGCATCCCCGACAATTGGCGGCGGCGGATCTGGCGGTGCTGTTGCAGCAGGAATTGGGGGTGGAGCCTCCCGGTATGCGGCGAGAGATGAAGGATGCGATCGCCCCCCAGTATTTTCTTCTGCCCACCGTTGACAATCACCCCCTGCCCTCTCTGGAATTGTCTCGCTACCTGGAGGAGGAATTACCCGAAAGCTTTGAATGGCAGTACTGGCAGGTGGACTGCTACCCGACGAAGGTTCCGGTGAAAACGGGAGGCTCTGTCAACTCAGTTGTCACCCTGCTGAATGATCTGCACTTTCTGGCGCTGCACAACCTGGCAGAAATTCAGTTGGGGTCAGACCTGCTGTTCTGGTTTCACTACACTCAGGCGCTGAAACGGCTGTTCTTCAAAGACCAGTACATCCCCGCCCTGAAATATCGAGCACTCCAGGTCGAAAAACCGCCCGAATCGAAAAAGCGAACTTCTAAAACCACTGCTGCGGAGGGCGAATCGACAGAAACCAAAAAATCTACTCAAACGAAACGCCGTGCCTCTAAAACGGCTGCAACATCCACTGAGGAGGCTCCCCAACGGAAAACTCGTCGTGCGGCATCCAGCAAAGCGGTCGATGAGCCAGCACCCAAAACACCCAAACAAACGGTTCGAGGCAGACGGCGATCGGCCAATCTGGCCAGACGCACCTCCGCAGCGTCTCAAACCATTGATGTCAAAGCAATCCCCGCCACTCCAAAGTTTGAAATCTATCCCGGTTGGGAATGGGTGGGTGAAGAATACGAATCCACGATTCGACAGTATGTAGACTATATGCCGTTGATCTGCGTGGCTGGATTCTCACAACCCCAGGACACCCTGGAGTTTTACGATCGCGAAACGTTGCTGAGACACTTTTCTGAATGTCTTTTGGCCGATATTGTAACGCATACGCCAACGACTCAGGCATATGAAAAGACGATCGCTGATACGTTGCTCTACGCCTGCTTGCATCCCTCCCAAATCCCCTGGACAACGGCGGATGCGCTGGAGCAATATCAGCAGTGGCAGGGGTGGCGCGATCGCATCGTCCGCACCCAGACCGAGCAGCCCTTCTACCTCTGCTTCCAGCTACAAGATCCGATTAGACCTGAAGACCCGTGGGAACTCCAGTTACAGGTCGCACCCAAAAGTGACCCTTCGCTGAGAGTTTTATTAGCTGACTACTGGCGGATGAAACCGAAGCAGCAGCAACAGGTAAAGCAGCAGATGGGCAATGACTTTGAACAACACCTGCTGACGAACCTGGGCTATGCAGCACGGATTTATCCGGCTCTCTGGCAGGGGATGGAAACTGACCAGCCTGTTGGCATTACGCTGAATCTGGATGCAGCGTTTAACTTTCTGAAGGAAGCGGCATGGGTGCTGGAGAATGCGGGCTACAAGGTGATCGTGCCCTCCTGGTGGACACCGAAGGGACGCCAGCGGGCGAAGGTGCGGCTGAAGGCAAAAGGCAAGTCGCTGTCGGGCGGGGAGAACAAAAAGAAAAAATATTTCTCCTATGACAGTCTGGTGGAGTACCAGTATGAGCTGGCGATCGGGGATGAACTGATCAGCGAAAAGGAATGGCAGCAGCTCGTCAGCGCTAAAACGCCCCTGGTCAAGTTCCGGGGCCAGTGGATGGAGCTGGATCAGGACAAAATGCGGCAAATGCTGGAGTTCTGGAAGACACACCAACAGGAGAACCCGGAACTGAGCCTGCTGGACTTTCTGAAGCTGACGGCGGGCACTGACGGAGATGGACTGGAGGTGCAGGTCGATCGCCGGGATGCGCTGGCCGACATGCTGGATAAGCTCAACGATAAGAATCAGCTTCAGCCGATCAGCGATCCCAAACACTTGCAGGGCAAGCTGCGCGAATATCAAAAACGGGGTGTTTCCTGGCTGCAATATCTGGAGGAGATTGGTCTGAACGGTTGTCTGGCCGACGACATGGGGCTGGGGAAAACGATTCAGGTGATCGCCCGTTTATTACAGGAGCGGGAACTGGCCGCACAAAATCGCGTCAAGAACATTCCACCCACGCTCCTGATTGCCCCCACTTCCGTGGTCGGAAACTGGTACCGCGAAATCCAGAAGTTTGCACCCCAGTTGAAGGCCACGGTGCATCACGGGAGCCAGCGCACGAAGGACAACAAAGTCTTTAAGCAAGCCTGTCGAGAACATGATGTGGTGATCACGTCGTTTGCTCTAGCGCGCAAGGACATCAGCCTTTTCAGCGAGATTGAATGGCATCGGGTGGTGCTGGATGAAGCGCAGAACATCAAAAACCCCAAAGCCGACCTGACCAAGTCCGTTCTGAAGCTGTCTGCCCCTCATCGTTTGGCGCTCACCGGAACACCGATTGAAAACCGCCTGATGGATCTCTGGTCGATCTTCAACTTTCTCAATCCTGGCTACCTGGGGAATCAAACGCAGTTTCGCCGCAGTTTTGAGCTACCCATTCAGAAAAACAACAGTTTGTCCCAATCCGAAACGCTGAAGAAGCTGGTGGAGCCGTTCATTCTGCGTCGGGTTAAAACGGATCAATCCATCATCAAAGATCTGCCCGATAAGGTGGAACAGAAGCTCTACTGCAACCTGACGAAGGAACAGGCTTCTCTCTACGAAGCAGTGGTCAAAGATGTCGAAGAAAAAATCGAGACGACAGAAGGGATTCAGCGAAAGGGATTGATCCTCGCAACCCTGACCAAACTCAAGCAAATCTGCAACCACCCCATGCAGTTTCTCCAGGACAACAGCGATTTCACGCCAGAGCGATCGCACAAACTCTCCCGCTTAGACGAGATGGTGCAGGAAGCGATCGCCCAGGAAGAAAGCCTGCTGGTGTTTACGCAGTTCACCGAAATTGGTGAAGCGCTGGAAAAATACTTTCGTCAGGTACTCCACACCAACACCTACTACCTGCACGGGGGCACCTCCCGCAAAAAGCGGGAGCAGATGATCACCGAATTTCAAGACCCGGAAACAGAACCCTCCGTCTTTGTGCTCTCCCTGAAAGCAGGCGGTGTCGGTATCACCCTCACCAAAGCCAACCATGTGTTTCACTTTGATCGCTGGTGGAACCCCGCCGTCGAAGACCAGGCCACCGATCGCGCCTTCCGCATTGGTCAGAAAAAGAACGTCTTCGTCCATAAATTTGTGGCGATCGGAACACTGGAGGAACGCATTGACGAAATGATCGAGGACAAGAAAAAACTGGCGGGGGCGATCGTTGGTGCCGATGAATCGTGGCTCACAGAGTTAGACAACGATGCCTTTAGAAAATTGATCACTTTGAACCAGAGTGCGATTCTAGAGTAGGAATATGGCTAAGTTTTCAAGAAGCTGGTGGGGACAAAAATTCATCGAAGCGCTAGAAGCATTCACTGACTCCGGGCGATTGAGTCGGGGACGCTCCTACGCCAGCGGGGGTAAAGTCAAAAGCTTTGAAATCAAGAACCGTGTTGTCACTGCAAAGGTGAGAGGGTCGGTGAATCCCTACTTTGGGGTTTACAAAGAGCCACTGTATACCACCAAGATTGAATTTCAACCCATCAGTGCGGCTAAGTGGGGAGAGGCGATCGCCCTCATCTCCTCCAAAGCCAGCCTGATCTCCCGGTTGCTGCTGAACGAAATTCCCGACAACATCGAAGACACGTTTGCCCAACTGAACCTGCACCTGTTGCCCCACGACCGCAAAGATTTCAACTCCAACTGTTCCTGCCCCGACTACAGCAATCCCTGTAAGCACATCGCGGGTGTGCACTACCTCGTGGCGGCGGAACTCGATCGCGATCCCTTTCTGCTGTTTGAGCTGCGTGGCCTGTCGCGGGAAGACCTGCTCAGGGAACTGGAGAAATCACCGTTGGGACAGGCGCTCTCCGCCGAGCTTCAGGCGCAAAAACGCCCACCCGTCCCCATTTCGTCTTACCACACTTGCCCCACCACTCAGCCCATCGGCAATCGTCCAGGTCTACGGGACTTCTGGCATGGCGCGAAACGCTTGCCACAGGCGATCGACCCTCTGCCGGAAACCCTGGTTCCCGGAATTCCCGTGAAGAAACAGGGCGATTTCCCTGCCTTCTGGAACCGTGATAATTCCTTTCTTGAAGCGATGGAGAACCTGTACGAACAGGTCAGAAACAAAGGCCAGCTTTAAGCAATAGAAGAAGTGGTGCAGTACCATGCACCGCACCACTTTTATGGCTCTGATTCCAATCGCTTTAGTGAAATCTCAGCGGATGCTGAAACATGCGGATGGCTGTCCTTCTCCAGGTATTTCAGCGCAGAGATGCTCTTGGGTGAAGGTAAATTCCCCAGCGCTTCCGCCAGTCGCTGACGCACCAGCCAATCGGGGGACTGGGCAAACCGGAGGATAGCATCGATGGCTTCGACAGCGCCGAGTTCTCCCAGTGCGGCGATCGCCGCCTGGTGTAGCACCACTTCCTGACTGTCCAGGGCGCTCAGGAGGGCTGCCTGCGCTCTGGAGTCCTTGAGATTCCCCAGTGCCACAGCAGCGCTGAATCGCACCAGCCAATCAGTGTCTTCGTAGAAGGCTCGCAGCAGGGGTTCAACGGCGCGTGTATCTCCGAGATAACCCAGTGCGCCTGCCGCGTCAGCCCGAATTCCGTAGTCGGGGTCATTAATCAGCAGGTTGATGAGAATCGGGTAGCAGTCTTCGGTGGGTTTCAGTCCCAGGGCGAAGACGGCCATCGATCGCACCTGGAGGCTTTCGTCATTCAGAACTTTGCGGATTAGCGGTACGGCATCTTGAGGGGCAACATCCCGCAGGGAGGCCAGGGCCAGCATTCGGTCTTTGAGTTGGGGACTGTCGAGCTGGGAAGAAATTTGATCCAGACTAGACTGACTCATAAGTTCTCCTGCGAGTTTACATAACTTTACGTCTTCTCATTTTTTATTATAAGGGGGCGTAGGGAGTGGAGTGGTCTGGGGTACGGATTTCACGAATGTTGGTTGCTGGACTTTTGACTATTTCCCCTGTAGCGCCGCGAAACGCTCTCGTAGAGAGCGTTTCGCGGCGAATTTAATGTTGGCACCGATTGTTCTTGAAAAGCTGACGCAGAAAGTGTTTCAGGAACAATCGGCGCAATTTAGTCAAAAGTCCAGTTTGTGAATGGACTTCCAAAAATAAAACCCTCTCATTTTTGAGTGAGCGGGCGGCTTAGGTGCCCGCTCACTCAAAAATGGGATGATGATTTATCAGGAAGTCCCCAGGAGCTTTGTTATGAAGCTTC
>JBIKWV010000935.1:0-2818 GCA_044356135.1 Elainellaceae cyanobacterium | reverse complement strand
CAGCCGTCTTCTATCCGATAGATGCTGCACCTTGAACTCTTCCGCTTTTCTATTCCTTCAAAAACTTTATGCGTATTGCCCTATTTACTGAAACCTTTCTACCTAAAGTTGACGGAATCGTGACCCGACTAAGCCACACCGTTGATCATCTCCAGCGGTTGGGGGATCAGGTGCTGGTGTTTTCGCCAGAGGGGGGGTTGACGGAATACAAAGGCGCAAGGATTAACGGTGTACCAGGGTTTCCGCTGCCGCTCTATCCAGAACTGAAGCTGGCGCTGCCCCGTCCCTCGATCCGCAAAGAGCTGGAGCTGTTTAAGCCGGATCTGATCCACATTGTCAACCCGGCTGTGTTGGGCATTGGTGGCCTTTACTATGCGAAATCCCTGGGAATCCCCCTGGTGGCCTCGTACCACACTCACCTGCCTAAATACCTGGAACACTACGGTCTAGGAATGCTGGAGGGGCTGTTGTGGGAACTGCTGAAGATGATGCACAACCAGGCGGTGCTGAATCTGGTCACCTCCACGGCGATGCAAGATGCCCTGACTTCCCAGGGCATCGAACGGGTAGACGTGTGGCAGAAAGGGGTAGACACGGAGTTATTTGATCCAGAGCTGGCCAGTACGGAAGTACGATCGCACCTGACCCAGGGCAATCCTGACTCACCGTTGCTGCTGTATGTAGGTCGCCTTTCTGCGGAGAAGGAAATCGATCGGATTAAACCGATTCTGGAAGCCATCCCAAATGCACGACTGGCGCTGGTGGGTGATGGCCCCTATCGGGCAGATCTGGAGCGAATTTTCGCGGACACCCCCACTTTCTTTGCCGGATACCGCACCGGAAAGGACCTGGCCGCAGCCTTTGCCTCCGCCGATGCCTTTGTTTTCCCCTCCCGCACCGAAACCCTGGGTTTAGTGTTGCTGGAGGCAATGGCGGCAGGATGCCCGGTGATCGCCGCCAACGCCGGTGGGATTCCCGATATCGTCACAGATGGGGTCAACGGCTATCTGTTCGATCCGGCAGATGAGAATGGGGCGATCGCAGCCACTCAGCGATTGCTCTCCCGTCCTGAAGAGCGCGAGACGCTGCGGCGCAATGCCCGCCAGGAGGCCGAAAAGTGGGGCTGGGCCGCAGCCACCCGACAGCTCCAGGGTTTCTATCAAAATGTGTTATGCGGCCAATCGCTGCCTTCTGCGGCTTAACGGGAATCAAGATTTTTTCACCGCAAAGGCGCAGAGGACGCAGAGTAGAATCTTTGCTTCTTCTGCGCCTCGGCGGTGATCTTTCAAACCTGGGTTTGTATCGGGTCACTCTACTCCGAAACTGGCTGTTTGGGCCAGGTGAACCGGAAAGTTGCGCCCTGTCCTTCCTCAGATTCGACCTGGATAGTACCACCCTCCGACTCGACGATCTTCTTGACGATCGCCAGCCCAATCCCCGTACTTTCCCTCGTATCACGGGCTTCCAGGGTTTGAAAAATTACAAAAATTTTGTCATGGTAGGTGGGGGCAATCCCCGGTCCATTATCGGCGACCGTAAATTCATACTCGTCGCCTGAATCGGTCACACCAATTCTGACCTGGCCATTGGAACGGTTGTGATGTTTAATGGCATTGGTGATCAGGTTAGAGAAAACCTGCCGCAGCAAAATTTTGCGAGCGGTCAGCGTGGGGAGTTCAGGAGGGACTGTGACGGTGAAACCAGGGGGAAGTTCAATGGTGTCGAGGATTTCGTTGAGCAGGTCGGTTAGACAGGCGGGTTCGGCGATCGCCTCGTTTCTCCCCACCCGAGAGTATTGCAGCAGCCCATCAATCAGGGCCTCCATCCGGTGAACTCGTCCCCGCAGGAGAACCATCTGGTGCTGGTTCTCAGGGTGGAGCTGACCGCTCAGGTCTTCTTCGATCCATTCCGATAAATTGGCGATCGCCCTCAGGGGAGCTTTGAGATCATGGGAGGCGACATAGGCAAACTGATCGAGTTCCTGGTTCCGGGTTTTCAATACGGCGGCAGTTCTGGCCAGAATCCGGTTCACCTGGGAGAGTTCCCTGGCACGCTCTTGTAGGGAAAGTTCTGCCTGCTTGCGATCGCTCACGTCTCTTAACAGCCCCACCATGCGAACCGCCTGTCCTGATGCGTCGTAGTGAAACTGTCCAGTACTTTCAATCCAGCGAATCTCCCCCTGGGGCAGTAAAACTCGATACTCAGCAGAGAATTGCTGGTGCTCCTCTCTCGCAGTTTGAATGGCTGCCTCGACCCAGGGTAAATCGGCTGGATGCACTCGACAGGCCCAGTCCTCGTAAGTGCCTTCTGCTGTGCCGGGAGCATAACCCAAAAGCGTTTCCTGATAAGTGTTCCAGATAATGAGGTTGGATGAAATGTCCCAATCCCATATCCCCAATTTGGCCGCTTCAAGGGCCAGTATCAGGCGTTCAATCGTTGTTTGCATTTCTGAGATCCTTTGCTGACCCTCTGCCATTTCGATATCAGGAGGGTTCCACTTCATCAGACAGTCAAAACACCTGCAAAATAAAAAGCTCAGCAGGAACACAAATGCTCCCACTGAGCAAGTTTCGACCGGTGATGGAAGCTGTACGGCGAACTAGGTTCGCTGTACCTCGTAGATTAAGTCATTCGATATGGAGCTGCCTCTATCCATGGACTGATTTCTTTTTTGTATGGTTTTATAGCCGATTTGGCTCTCCACGACTTGGTGTGAAAACCCCTCATAGCGATGCCTGAAACCCTTGCTTTTGTGTGGGCGCACGCAGTGCGCCCACACAAAATTGTGGAGAGCCTATTTCTTTTTGCTTCCGCTTCT
>JBIKWV010000077.1:0-10165 GCA_044356135.1 Elainellaceae cyanobacterium | reverse complement strand
CGCTTCTTAAATTTCGCTTCTGGCTAAGGTGTGAATCAATTCAAGACTGAGAGAGCGGTAGACTTGAGACTGTAGTGCCTTTGAGGAAAGTCGAATGCTGGGTTGGATCGGTTGGGTGGCGCTGGTACTGGTTGTGTCCTACCTGCTGGGTTCGATTCCGACGGGCTACTGGTTAGGCAAACTGCTAAAAGGCATTGATATTCGAGAGCACGGCTCTAAATCCACGGGAGCCACCAACGTACTACGGACGGTTGGCAAAGGGCCAGCGATCGCCGTTCTCCTCATCGACATTCTCAAAGGCGTGGCAGCCGTCGTCTTCACTCGCTGGCTCTACACCCTCCCCAATGTCACCCTTCCCAATGGCGTTGCTCCCACCACCTGGGTGCCCTGGATGGTGACCCTGGCAGCACTGGCGGCGATGTTTGGCCACAGCCGTTCGATCTGGATTAACTTCACGGGGGGCAAATCGGTCGCAACAGGACTCGGTGTGATGCTGGCCATGTCATGGCAGGTGGGACTGGCAACGTTTGCGGTGTTTGGGCTGCTGCTGGCAATTGCCCGTATCGTGTCGCTCGGATCGATCATGGCGGCGATCGCTGCCCCACTGCTGATGATTGCTTTGGGTCAGCCGTTGCCCTTTATCTTGATGGCGCTAGCGGGGGGAGGTTACATCGTGCTGCGGCACCGCGCTAACATTCAAAGGCTGCTGGCGGGAACGGAGCCGCAGATTGGCAAAAAACACGAAACTTTGAAAAATGAGGAGGGGTAACCGATGCCCGAAATGCGCTTTCAGATCGAGTGGCCCGACGGTTCGCAGGAGACCTGCTACTCGCCATCGCTGGTGATGAAGAAGTATCTGGATCCGGAACAGAGCTATCCCCTGGCAGATTTTGTGGAGCGATCGCGCACCGCTTTGCAAATTGGCAGTGAACGGGTTCAGGCAAAATTTGGGTTTCCCTGTAGTCTGGCGATGAATCAGATCCGGGCGATCGAAACCAGAGCGAGTCAGTTTAGTCAGCAGCCGGATTCTGCTGTCAAAGTGCTGAAATTTATCGAATGAATTTTGGGAACCAATTCCGTTCGCAATGCGGACGGAATTGGTTCCCAAAATTCTACAGATCCAGGCTGCGCCAGAGATACCAGGAGGCGATCGTGCGGTAGGGTTGCCAGGGTTGGGCTAATTTCTCGGTGGTTTTTTTGTCGGGCAGGTCGGGGAGCTGATAGGTGCGGCGGATGCCGGAGCGGATGCCCAGGTCATCGACGGGTAGCACGTCCCAGCGGTGCATCCGAAAGATTAGAAGCATCTGCACCGTCCAGCGACCTACCCCTTTGATGGGTAGCAGGGTTTTGATGATGGTTTCGTCGTCCAGACGTTCCAGCTCTTCCAGAGTGGGCAGGCCGTCGGCTAGTTTCTGGGCCAGGTCTTTCAGATAAACAACCTTCGAGCGAGACACGCCTGCGCCCCGCAGCAACTCATCTGGTGTGGAGAGGATATCGGTAGCGGTGGGAAGACCATTGGGGTAGAGGGCCAGAAACCGTCGGTGGATCGTGGCCGCAGCCTTGCCAGAAAGCTGCTGATACAGAATCGATTCGGAGAGCGAGTAGAGCAGATCACCCGTGTTCTGGCTCTGGTGGAGCAGGCAGTCCCCCACCTGTTCGATCAGATGGGCCATTGTGGAGTCGGCCTGTTGGAGAGAGGCGATCGCCGCCGAATAGTCCATACATACTACTGAAATCTACTGTCTAGCGTAGCGCAGAAAGCTCGTCTACCGCCTTTAGTTGCCCTCGATGAATGGCCCGAACCAGGCGGTTCAGGGCCTCACGTTCCTCCTCAGTCAGGGATTCTTCAAGAACCGCTGCCAGCAGACCATAGCGGTCTGCCAGGGTAAGGTTACCAGAGAAACTGGCCTGAGCAAAGAGTTCAGCGATCGCACCGGGAAGCAGCAGAGGGGCGGTAGACATGAGCGGGTTCAGGAGTATCGTTCGATGTTTTTATGATGCGGCTTTTCCACCTCGATCAAGGTGACTTCGAGGGTGGGGTTTAGGTGATTGTTTCTGGCAAAACGTGTGACAGCGAAAGGTGTCTGTAGTGATCAAAATCACCCTTCTTTCATCTGACGCAGCAATCGCTCGATGATCTCAATATCCTTGCGATTCGTTGCGGTGTGCAGATAGGCTTCCAGGTCGGCAGTGGCCTCGGTGAATCGGCGCTGCTGGTAATAGATCAGACCGCGATCGCGCCGTTCTGAAGGAGCATCGGGAAACAAAATGAGGACACGTTCGATCGCCGCTAATCCCTGATCGATATCCCCTCGACCGAGAAAGATCACTTTCAGGTTTGTCAGCATTCGCGCCAGTAGTTGACGGGACGTAACGGGCTGCAAGTATTCCGATCGCCACTCAACGGGCGTGCCATACACCTGATTCAGGCGCGAGGCACAGTCTTCGGGGAACATCACCTCGCCCCGGTTGTAGGGATCAACGAACACCTCCATTTCGCCGACCAGGGGACGAATCAGGAAATGGCCGGGCATACCCACTCCCACCATCGGGAAATCCAGTCGTTTGGTGAGTTCCAGATAGACCAGCGATAGCGTGATAGGAATCCCGGTGCGACGATCCAGCACCTCGTTAAAGTAGCTGTTGCGGGGGTCGTAATAGTCGGTGCTGTTGCCGTGAAATCCCAGATCATCGTAGAGGTACTGGTTCACGGTTTGCAGAACTCGCATTGGGTAGCGCTCCGGGGGCAGCCGTTCTGCCACTTCAGCAGCCATTACATCCAGGGCATTCAGGTACTCCGCTGGCTCCAGGTTGGGGTACGCTTCTTGAGCCATGTATAGAGCTGCTCGTGCCAGGTCGATTTGCTCATCGGGCTGGTGAATTTCCTGGAAAAAGCACTGCCTTGCAGGGGAGAAATCCATATCAGGGAATTGTTTTCATACGGTTCAGCAGCCAATCCAGCCGTGCTTTTGCCAGCTCCAGATTGCCAGACATTTGGGGATTAGCTTCTTCTTCAGCTTCTGAAGCGCCAGCGGGAACGGGGACTTTGCTGTAGCCAAAACGATTCACGGTACTGCGGAGGCGATCGGACAGAAAGGCTGCGATCGACTGGTAGAAGTGCGAGGAGAAAGCGACATCCTGGGTCAACTTGGCAGATAGTTGGGACCGGGGAATTGACCAGACGATGGAATCTTCCACCGCTTTCACGGTCGCGGAAGGAGGTCGAGCATCCACAAACGACATTTCGCCCACCACTTCACCACTACCGAGACGGGCTACTTCTTCATTGCCGAGGGCTTCCACCGTAACACCCAGACTCCCCTCCAGAACGATGTATAACGCATCTGTGGGGTGATCTTCGGTGATCAAAACAGTGCCTGTTGAAACAGATTTGCTGCGACCAACGGTGAGCAACCATTCAAAATCGCGATCGCTCATTGCTGACAGAAGATAGAGCGCTTTTTTCATAACCTGATGCCCGAACGCTAAAGCCAATACTCCAGCATAGCGACTCTCTTCCAGAGGGTTAAGTTTCTGCTGAAAAACTTCCGTATCGGATGCTGTCCAACTGAATGTTTTTGGTGAGCAAGTGCGGCGCTGAGAAATGGGAATTACAGCGCTTGGCGCTGAACTAAAACCAAACTTTGTGTTGAGAACCGCACTCCGCGCGGTTCTCAACACAAAGTTTGCACCAGATGCACTGGCAAAGTGCTGTAAATAACTTGTCTTTCTGTGGGATGGGCATCTTGCCCGTCCCGGCGGGTGAGACACCCGCCCCACAGATTGAGAGAATCTTGACAAAAACGGGGTTCTACCAGAAATTAGTCGGCCTTCATACGGACATTCCTGAACGTGTGGGGTACCATAGGAAAGTCAATGTTTCAAAAGGTTGCAGTGAGTTGAACACACTCTCCTCCTCTATTTGCTTCTGGTCTCAGTGGCATCTAGAAGTGAAACTACAGCGGCGGCGGCTTTCTGACCCGGCATTGTCCTGGGTGGATGGCTGTGAGGGGCCGAGTATCAACTGATCGACCTGTAACTATCAGGTTTGCAGTCCAGCAGCGTCACAAAAGCGCAAGGAACTCGCAGACTGGGTCGATCAGCCCTGTTTGGGCATGTTTTTAAAAACTTGAACTGGTTGCAGGAAGCCGCCTTCGTTGCGCTTCTCGGTCTGCCTGAAAGATTGTTCTGGGTGCGATCGCTTCGCAGCTTTTCCGCTGCATGATCGACTGTCTGGGAAACCGCAATTCACCGCAGTTGTGTTGCTGTTGCTCAAAGTCTGGGCACTCTGATTGAAATTTGGGCGACTGCTGATTGCGTTGGCTAATTGGCATGGCGTTCCTGCGCATCCTATCCACCCGTCTCTAATTGGAAAAACAGCCATGACCAAACTTCTGAGCCGCAAAATTTCTCCCGCCCCCATGCCCACCGAAGTCGGCGTGGTAGCTCTGATTGACAACTATTTCACCGCCTACAACTCTGCTCGTCTGCGGGAAATCTGCCACCTGCTGAGCCGCGAAGTATTTCAGTCCGGCGTTACCGTTGGTGCCAGCCTGTCGGGAGCCATGACTCCCGCAGGGTTTGGCGTCTCGATCCTGGCACCCCTGATGCGGGCAGGATTTATCGACTGGATGATCAGCACTGGGGCCAACCTTTACCACGACCTGCACTACGGTCTGGGGCTGGATCTCTACTCCAGCAATCCCTTTGTGGATGACGTGAAACTCCGCGAGGAAGGCCGGATTCGCATCTACGACATCGTATTTGGTTACGATGTCCTGCTGGAAACCGACGCCTTCATCCGCGAATTGCTGCGGGCGGAACCTTTCCAGAAGCGCATGGGAACCGCCGAGTTTCACCACTTGCTGGGCAAATACGTCTACGAGGTGGAAAAGCAACTGGGCGTGAAGCACCCCAGCCTGCTGGCCACCGCCTATGAGTGCGGTGTTCCCATCTTTACCTCCTCCCCCGGCGACAGTTCCATCGGCATGAACGTCGCTGCCCTGGCGCTGGAAGGCTCCCAACTGGTGATCGATCCTTCTCTGGATGTGAATGAGACGGCGGCGATCGCCTACGCAGCCCGCGAATCCGGCATTCCCGATGTAGAAGGCAAGAGCGCCGCCCTGATCTTTGGCGGCGGCAGTCCCAAAAACTTCCTGCTGCAAACACAGCCTCAGCTCCACGAAGTTCTCGGTCTGGAGGAGCGTGGCCACGACTACTTTGTACAAATCACCGACGCTCGCCCCGATACGGGCGGTCTCTCTGGTGCAACCCCCAGTGAGGCGGTGAGTTGGGGCAAGGTAGATCCGGAAGAACTGCCCAGCACCATCGTTTGCTACACCGACAGCACGATCGCCATGCCCATCATTACCGCCTATGTGATGAGCCAGTGCGAACCGCGTCCCCTGAAGCGTCTGTACGATCGCCGCGAGGAACTGCTGGAAACCCTGCGTCGAGACTATCTTGCTGCCCGTGCAGAACGCGATGGCGAGAAGGTAGAAGCCGTTTCTAAACTGGCCAAACCCCAGGAAGTCCGCGAACCTGTGGCTACTTACCCCTGCGGGACGCCGATTCGTCGGTAGGCAATATCGTTTGGGTGATTGGGCTGCGATCGCCCAAACGGTGAATGTCCCGGTAGGGGCGAAGCATTTGCGTAAAAGAGAGTTGAGCTAACCGCACAGTTTCTAGCGCAAATGCTTCGTCCCTACGGTGGACGACACGAATTTTCTTTGAATCAGCATCATTATCTCAGATCTTGCACTAGAACCCAAAACCCTGATTTTGCCGCCGCTTCGCGGCGGCAAAATCAGGGTTTTGGGTTTTCTTTAATCGAGGTGTAAGATCTGAGTTATGGTAATTCTGCCTCACCTGCCCACGGTGGTGGCCCCGGTTTTCGCGGTGCGGGACAGGGAGAGGCACTGGAGCCACCATCATGCCAGTCGTCCCAACCTGACTGGTCTGCATCGCTCGATGATCCAAGCATCGCGTTTACCCAGCTATCCGAGGATTCCCAGGGTGGCTGAACAACTCCAAGACGCTCCAAGTAACCAACGGAAGTTTGACAAAGCCTTTGTTCTGCGCCCTCAGACACAATCAGGCGATCGGAACCGCTGCTAATCACCTCCTCGACTCCAAGCTCAGCAGTGCTGAATAAGCCTTTGGGAATCCACCAGTTGCTAGCGCTAGAAATGCTTAGAGCGAACGGATGGCCTTTTTCATATATGACCGCTTTCACCCGTCCGAGCCATATCCCCGTCTCCGTAACCACCTCAAATCCGAGCCAGGAACGTCTGTCTGAAGATTGACGCATCGCAGTTGAACCTCCCTCAACTTTGATTACTGCCACTTGATATCTGCCCCACGCACTTGACCTGAATTCTAACTTTAAAAAATCTTTCAGTTGCAATTTTCGCAACGAGAACGATCTCCCCGTTCTTCTCCTCTAGTGTAAGTAAGTGGGCATGGAAAAAGTTGAAACCCAAAAAGCTGTTCCGCCCGCACAGCGGGCGGAACAGCTTTTTGGGTTTCATGCTTAATCACGCCTGCTTACTTAGAAATTGAATAAATTTCGTTACTGGTGCGATCGCCACAGAAAGATCTTGAGGATGTGAAATGAGAACCGTATTGTCGCTTGTGTTGGGTGTGAGTGTAGGGTTAACCAGTTTGAGTTCCGTATTTGCGCCCCAGCCCCTATTTGCCCAAACGCCTATCTCTCCTGCTGCCCCCCAACCAATGAATAATTTGCTGGAAAGTCTTGCGAATACTGAATGGCTTCTCGAAGATCTGGCAGGAACTGGAGTCGTCGATCGGGTGCAAACAACGCTTCGATTCAACGGCACCAGCGGAATTAATGGCAGCGGTGGCTGCAACCGTTATTTTGGCGGCATTCAGGGAACGGCAGAAACGCTGACGGTGGGGGCGATCGCCTCCACGCGAATGATGTGTCCACCCGCTGTGATGAACCAGGAAATGAAATTTTTCCAGGCGCTGCGAACAGTCAATCGGATTGAGTTAGGGGAGAACGGACTGCTCTACCTTTACCCACAGGACAATTCAGCCCCGCTCCGCTTCAGCCGTTTGAATGCACCGACGGCTCGTCCTGGGAATATCGACGAAATTCAAACGCTGGTCCTGGTGGATGGCAAGCGGAATGTGGCGCGGGTATTTTTGCAGGGTGATGAAACCTGAATGAAAAGCCTACTCCCAGGTCAACTCCAGGCTGGGCATGAGGCGCTGCAAGTTCTTAAGGGATTTGCCTTGCCAGGGAATATCTTTGGATCCCTGTACGATCAGCTTCACATTTTCCTGCTGCCGCACCTTAATCACAAACTTGGACAGGACATTGATACCGGAACTGTTCAGGTACTCCAGGTGTTTCAGGTCGAGAACCAGGGTGGGGGGATGATTGTCCAATGCCTGATCCAGAAGTTGAATCATTGGGGCGTATTCACCCATCCCAGCCAGTCGAAGCATTCCCTGACAGTGAATGATTTTGCTGTCTGCATCATACCGGATGCAATAATCGTCAGTTTTCAGTTCCATTCCTGTTGATTCCCCTCCAGTGGTCAAAGCGCTGCACTGTCAAAGCAGCATCAATTTTGAATCACTTGACGGACGGTCTGGCAATCAAGGGGTTGCCGACTCGCCAAAGGCATCGATTACATCTTCAAGTACACCATCGTTGTGACGATACTGACTTCCGGGTCTTGCTGCACTCTATCAAACTTCCAACCGACCTTCGCAAAGTAATCGGCAATTAATGTCAGAATCCCCAGCCCGGAACCCTCACTGCTCTCATCCTCAGCATTTCTCTCAAGTTGACGCACCAGCATCTCTCCCGGATCGGAGCTGATAATTTCCTGGATAAACGCCTGAAATGGAGCAATGGTCTCAGGAGAAAGGCTGTTGGTTGCAATGAATACCAGGCTCTCTTCGTGCAGTTGTAGCGTGATGCTGATGGGGTAACCCGTCGCAATATCACTAAATTTCATTGCGTTTTCTAATAGCTCATTGGCAATGAAACTCACCAAACTCTTGACTTCGGCTTTGGCTTTGAGGGAATTGTCGGCAATGGGTTCTTCACATTGGGGGAAGAAAGTAGCAAAGTAATCGGCCATGAAATCCGCTGAGAGGCCGTTGTTGCTCCAGCGCTGCTGAAGCGGGACAGAACTGGGAGAAAAAACAATCGTCAGGTATTCCTGACTGTTGGGTAACTGGTCATTGTAGTCTCCAAAAAATTCTGCCATCGACACTGTTCCTTATTCAAGACCCGCGCGAGCCTGACTATCGAGATTACCACAACCAGAGATAAAGTGAAGCAACGCGGCTTCAGCCCGTTGTGTTGCGTCCTTTGTGGCGTTGCTTAATCCCGATATGATTTTTTGATTGTGTGGCGCGCGGCGCGCGCCACACAATCAAAAAATCATATTTCAAATCAGCAATGCCTCCTTTGTGAATCCCCTCCGTTTCAAGGAGAAGAGAGCCAATTCTGCCAATTTTCCTACCATTTGCCCCGATCGATTCAGGGTAGAATCCCTTTCATCCTTAAACCCGATCGCCCGTAATGGACAAACCCATCTTCAATACCAGCAGCACCTTTACCCCGGAAGTCATCCAGGCCATTCAGGAGCGAGCCGAACTGGGACGCTACGTCATCCGGGGGTTTGGTGCCCTGCGTAATGTGCCTCGATTTGATGACCTGGTGTTTCTGACGGCCTCCCTCACCCGACTGCCGCTGGAGGGCTACCGCGAGAAATGTGAGACCAGAACTCTGCTGGGAACCCGCCACGCCAAACGTCCAATTGAACTGGAGATTCCCATCACGATCGCCGGAATGAGCTTCGGTGCCCTTTCCCGCAACGCAAAAGTGGCGCTGGGAAGGGCTGCGACCTGGCTGGGTACCTCCACCACGACGGGCGACGGTGGCATGCTGGCGGAGGAGCGGGAGGCTTCTTCAAAACTGGTCTACCAGTGTTTGCCGTCGCGCTACGGGTTTAACCCCAGAGATTTGAAAAAAGCCGATGCCATCGAACTGGTCGTCGGTCAGGGAGCCAAACCGGGCGGAGGTGGCCTGCTGCTGGGACAGAAGGTCAACAAGGTGGTGGCCGGAATGCGGACGCTGCCGGAAGGAGTGGATCAGCGATCGCCCTGTCGTCACCCGGACTGGATTGGCCCCGACGACCTGCGGATCAAAATTGAAGAACTTCGAGAAGCCACCGATTGGGAAATTCCCATCTACGTCAAGATGGGGGCCACCCGTGTTCAGGACGACGTAAAGCTGGCGGTGAAAGCAGGCGCAGACGTGATCGTGCTGGACGGGATGGAGGGCGGCACTGCGGCCACCCAGGATGTTTACCAGGAGCACACAGGAATTCCCACGCTTCCGGCCCTGGTGCAGGCGGTGGCAGCTCTGAAGGAAATGGGCGTTTACGGTGAGGTGCAACTGGTGATTTCGGGAGGAATCCGCTCCGGTGCAGATGTGGCCAAGGCGCTGGCGCTGGGAGCCGATGCGGTGAGTATTGGCACCGCCAGTCTGATCGCCATGGGCTGCAATAAACCCATCTATGTGGAGGACTACCACAAGCTGGGCACCGCTCCGTTTCACTGCCACCACTGCCACACAGGTATGTGTCCAGTCGGCATCGCCACCCAGGACGACAACTTGATGGCGCGGCTTCCCGTCGAGGAAGCTGCCACCAGCGCCGCCAATTACATCCAGGCGATGGTTATGGAGGCTCAGGGACTGGCGCGCGCCTGCGGCAAATCCGACGTTCACAACCTGGAGCGGGAGGATCTGGTGGCCCTGACCCTGGAAGCTTCGGCAATGGCGCGGCTACCGCTGGCGGGAACTGATTTTATTCTGGGCCAGAAGTAGCAGTGGCTCTACCTGAACATTTGACTAAATTGCGCTGATTTTCCCTGAAACGCTATAACTCCGTCAGTGTTTCAGGGAAAATCAGCGCAAATAATAAATATGCCGCGAAACGTTCTCTACGAGAGCGTTTCGCGGCATGGTAGGAAAAATAGTCAAAACTCCAGCTACGAAGGAACACCGCAATTTATTGCGTTTCTCGCTCTAGTGAAGTACAGATTTTTGTGAGAGAGGCGCGCGGGGCGCGGGGCTCTCACAAAAATCTGTTCCGTGTCCAATCGCGAGGCCCTCAAT
>JBIKWV010000934.1:0-2825 GCA_044356135.1 Elainellaceae cyanobacterium | reverse complement strand
GCCCCCGCCAGCATTTGGATTCTCGAACAGGTGCTTAACAGGATAGCAGTAAAGGCTGGAAACCGTGCTTCACAGAAACCTGACCGATCAGATCCATCTTCTCCAGGGTGATCTGGTTGCGTCCCCAGGAGAAATTGGTGTAGAGCTTCTCAAACTCCAGCAGCATCGACTCTGCAAAGCAGGCAAAGAGCTGGCGGGCGGGAACGTCCATATTGACAATGCGCATGATCTTCCAGTCGATGTCCAGGGAGTGTTCGACAATGCCGCCGTTCAACACATGGACACCAGGATGCTGCACTTTGCTGCCCAGATTTTTTGGATAGCCGCCGTCGATCAACAGGCAGGGCTGCTTCAGCGTCGTGGGGTCAATCTCAACGCCCTTTGGCATGCTGGCCACCCAGACTACGATGTCTGCCTGGGGTAGCGCTTCCTCCAGACCCAAAATTTTGCCCCGTCCCATCTCCTCTTGCAGCGCCACCAGTCGCTCCTGGTTGCGGGCGATCAGCAGGAGCTCCTTTACATCGGTACGGGCATCCAGCCAGCGACAAACGGCACTGCCGATGTCACCCGTTGCACCGCAAACCGCCACTGTGGCATCGGAGAGGTTAATCCCCAGTTGCTTTGAAGCGTGCTCCACCTGGCGGCAAATGATGTAGGCGGTGTGGGTATTCCCAGTGGTGAAGCGATCGAACTCCAGCTTGATGTTGCGCACCTGCTGGATCTGGTTCAGGTTGAAATTCTCAAAAATGATGGAGGAGAACCCACCCAGTGCCGTAATGTTGATGCCGTGCTTCTGAGCATGGGCCATCGCGTTGACAATCTTACGGGTGGCGGCTTTGATCCGGCGGGTGGCCAGCATTTCCGGCAAGAAGCAGGACTCTACATATCGGCCTTCGATTTCTTGCCCGGTAACACTTTTGACTTTGATAGTATCGACGATTTGAGGTGGGGCACTGCACCAGAAATCAAGTCCCTGATCTGCATATTCTGGGTAACCGAGGTCGCGGGCGACGGATTGAGCGTGTTCCAGGCTTGTAAGATGACCGATAAGTCCAAACATTGACGGTTCTGAAGTAGACCTTGAATCAGGTAGGTAAGTTCGGCGTGTGGTGTAAATCACACCCTTGCAAATACTACACAAAAATCAACACTGAAAGAGCAGCGACCAGAAATAGAAAGGTGATCGCTCTCTCAGAGTACCCAGTTTTGTCAAGAGATTTCTAACAATGAAATTACCTGCGTCGTGTGGATGTCTCCCCCGCTGCACGGGGGAAACATCCACATGACGGGTAATTTTTTTCGTAGAAAGCTCCTTAATTCGGTTGCCGATTCGTCTGAAGTGAATCTTTGGCCGAAAGTCCATCCCCCTGGGTGCCGAAGAACCAGAGGGCAGCGGCGGCCTCCGCACGAGTCACGGGTTTTCCGGGCTGGAACAGGGTGGTGAACCCAAACGCCCGCCGGATATTGGACTGTTCTCCGTTCTGGTAGTCTGCCTGAACGGCCCTCAGGGCACGGGGATTGATCTGGTTGGCATCCTGGAAGCCCCAGGTCTGCTGCACCCCATCGACCGTGGCATTGGGGAGCGATCGCCTCACATCCAGTGGTACCTTCCACAGCACCAGCGTTTGCCGCGCCAGCGGCGCATCAGGCTGAAAGATTCCCGACCCGGTATCTCCCGACAGGCGACTGGGGATGATTCCCGCTTCCGCCAGTCCCTGAATCACGCCAAAATCGGGATCGCTGGGAGGCACATCCTGAAAGGCGGGTTGACTGGAGGCGGTTCCCAGGCGAACTTGATTGGCGGGACGATTGGCAAAGATCGTGTTATTGGCTGTGGCCAGCCAGCGGGCAAACTCCCGCCGGGTAATTTCTTTGTTGGGCTGAAAGTTCCCATCCGCTGATTTGCCGCCGCCCGCAGTCAGGGGCAATGCCCCCAGCGCCAGGAGGTCGGTAATGTAGGGCTGGAGCTGAGGCGGAGCCTGTTGCACATCCCCAGCGGCGGAAGGACTTTCAGGGGGGGAAGTCGTGGGTGTGGGGCTGGCCTGGGCCACCTGATTGGATGGCAGAACGGGGCCAATAAAATTGGGATCACCCGGTTGCGGAACGGCTGTCGGACTCACCTGGGGGGACGGCAGGGTAGCGGTGGCCTCCCGACGGTAGGACAGAATAAAGGATGTCGGAGCGGGGGCTTGCGGGCTGGGGGATGGTTGTGCTGCTGGGGTGGTTGTTGTGGGGGCGATCGCCACCGTCATACTCAATCCATCCCGGGTTGCGCTGATGCTCCCAGGGCTGGCGCTGTTCTGCACCTGCCATCCTTCGGTCTGGAATCGCTGCTGATAAAACTGCTGCACCTGCTCAGATGAGTCCGTCGTAGACCACTGCGTCGAGGTCTCTGAACGACCTGCGGCAGGGGCCGTCACCGCCTGTAGGGTAGCACCCGGATACTGGGGAATTTCAGATGGGAAGTCAGCAGGGAGACTGGCTGTGGTTGCCGGAGAACCACCGTTCGTCATCCCGGTCAGGGTGGGCGAACCGCCTTGCAATAGCGGGTCAGGAGCCAATGCCCGTTCCAGATTCGTACACGCCCCGATGGGCAGCGTCAGACTCAACAGCAACCCCGTCAGAACCGCTTGTTTTGACCGCACAACACACCACAGAACGCATTGTCTCTACGCTAGCAAATTGAGCCAGGTAAAGGTTGAGAGCCTGTGCCGCCTGCCTTGCAGGCGGCACAGGCTCTCAACCTTTACCAGAATCAAGTGCCCTGCGTCAGCACCAGGACCAGGGGTTGTAGTAGACCGACCACCACCCCCAGCACGCCCCCC
>JBIKWV010000076.1:0-10189 GCA_044356135.1 Elainellaceae cyanobacterium | reverse complement strand
TAATCATTGTAAGCTTATTGAGAAAGTATTTCAATAAGTTCCGCGAAGGTATAGTTGGTCTGTCGGATTGGGAAGATTTCAGTGCAAGCGAACAGTAGTTTTGCTATGATCATCTAGCCAGATTTTGCGGATGTGGCGGAATTGGTAGACGCGCTAGATTTAGGTTCTAGTTCTTTCGGGAGTGAAGGTTCAAGTCCTTTCATCCGCATTAGAAGATAGGAACGCAGATGGACGCAGATTTTGTGGTTCAGAGGTCTGAGCTACTCAGGTCAGAAGTCTTGCGGCAAGGTGTGAAGGTTCAAGTCCATCCGCATTAGAGATAGGAACGCAGATGGACGCAGATGGACGCAGATGGACGCAGATGAACGCAGATGGACGCAGATTTTGTGGTTCAGAGGTCTGAGCTACTCAGGTCAGAAGTCTCGCACGACGCGTCTGATCTCGACGCTGGGGGTGCCGAAGTTAATGAGTAGGCCGAGATTGAGGTTAGTGGCCTTGAGGTAGTTCATGCATTGGGAAAAATGCCGTGTCTCCAGAACTGGGACTGCTTTTAGCTCCAGAATGACAGAATTCTCAACCACTAAGTCAGCATAAAACTGGCCCACAAGCACCTCGTCATAAAATACGTCAATCTCCTTCTGTCGCTCCACGCTCAACCCATTTTTCCGCAACTCATGCAGCAGCGCGTGTTCATACACCCGCTCCAAAAATCCAGCGCCTAATACATTCCCCACCTGAAACGCACACCCAATTACCTTTTTCGTAACACCATTCAGCCACACCCTATCCGCTTCGCCGCCCATCCCAGCCATTCCTCGAATCAATTCCCTCAGCATTCCCTCCCCTCGTCGCTCCTACCACCTGCAAGAGGGATCCACCCGCATCTCCTCCCAAATCCGCACTGATTTCTAACCCCCTGATTTCTAACCCCCTGATTTCTAACGCTCTTATAAACTCCCTTGTACCGCCCAGTTCTATCTGCGTTCATCTGCGTTCATCTGCGTTCATCTGCGTTCCTCCTTTTACCGATTGACCTTTACCGATTGAATTTCCCTGCATTCGCCCGCGTCAAACCTGCCACCGTTTTCTCCAACGCGTCGTGGCCTCCATCTGCGACTCTGCCTGTTCCCGCCGATGCCGCTCCACGATCGCCCCAGTAGAATCCCGCAGTTCCGGGTCACGAAAGGGAACTGCGGCCCGCGTCTGCAAATGCTCCTTTTCCATCACCGACAGTGGGTGCAACTGAGAACTATCAAAAGCTCCCACCGTGCCCTGTGACCATTCGTGCGGCAGGTGCAATTCTCCCAGGGGAATTGTTCCAATCTGTAGGCCCGCCTCCCGCATGGCCGATCGCACCGCCGCAGACCGAGAGTAGGTGGCCAGCGCGCCAGAGGGAGCCAGACAGGCGACGACCTGGCAAAAGAACTCAACCGTCCACAGTTCAGGGCAGCGTTTTGGGGAGAAGGGGTCAAAGAAAATAGCATCTGCCCGAAATTCTGCATCGATCGCCCGCTGTATCGTTTGTCGGGCATCGCCGATGTAGAGGTTGGCTGTCAGATTGGGGGCATGACACTCATGGGTGTGAGCGATCGCCCGCAACACCTGCTGCACGGAAGTTGACCACACTTCAATCATCGGAGGCATGACCGCTGCCTGGGGAACTGATGCGTCCAGTTCCAGTCCTATGAGGTGGACCTGACAGTCTGGGTTGATTCGCCAGATGATCTCCAGGGCGGCGGCTGAGTTGTAGCCCAGGCCGTAGCACACGTCCAGGAGCGCAATTTGGGGTTGGGTGGCTCGCTCCTCTAAGTGGGTGGCTGCTGCAAACTTGACAAATGCCTCAGCTTTGGCTCCAAAGCGACTGTGAAATGTCTCGCCAAATCGCTCGGAGAAAAAGGTGTAGGAGCCATCGGCTGTTTGCTGAGGCATCCATAGGGGTGTATTCATAGAAACATTGGGGATAGAGGAGGCAGCCGTAGGGAAAAGTAACTCAAACCTGGTATTAACTCCACAGAAACTTCACAACAATCACTCAACCTGGTATTAAAACGAACTATGAATGAAAGGTGATAGAAGTGATAGTTCGTGCAAAGTTTAAGGTCTCTGTATTAAATTTGTCATTGGCCTTACCAAGAATTTACGCTCACCATCTTCTGTACCGACTAAGCTAGCTTATAAGGGTACAGGTCTACACCACAGGAATCTACACCACAGGAAAGGGTTTCATTTCCCTTCCCAATTCTCCACACTTGATTTTGGGTAATTTCCCACGATCGCTATCCAATTGCTGAATCGATTTCAACTGACTGATCGAATTCAGTAATGACAAGCGTTATATTTTACAATCAGCACTTCAAAACAAGATTCCTCCAAGGCAGATTCTGTCAGGAATCTGCCACCCTGCTGTTGCATCTTTCAGAGTTAGCGAAGTCTTTAACCAACCCCGTTTAAAGACTTCGTCTGTCACTTATATTCCTATCTCCAGAGGTTAACTGTTCATGACAGGGCAAGTCACAAAAATCAAAAGCGATCTGGTTAAGGAGGCCTGGAATCTGCTGGAACAATCGATCGTCTATTTTGGCGATCGCCCGGTCGGAACCGTTGCTGCCTGCGACCCCACGGTTGAAGCGTTGAATTACGACCAGTGCTTTGTGCGAGATTTTGTTCCATCGGCGCTGGTTTTTCTGATCAATGGCCGTGCCGATATCGTCCGCAATTTTCTGATTGAAACGCTGAACCTGCAGGGGCGTGAAAAGCAGATGGACTGCTTCAATGCGGGCCAGGGGCTGATGCCCGCCAGCTTCAAGGTGGTCAATACCGAAGCGGGGCAGCCTTTTCTGGTGGCGGACTTTGGTGAACACGCCATTGGGCGGGTGACCCCGGTGGATTCCTGTCTCTGGTGGATGATTTTGCTACGAGCCTATGTCAAGTCCACGGGGGACATGGATCTGGCCCATCAGCCGGAATTTCAGCAGGGGATGGTGTGGATTCTCAAGCTCTGTCTGGCCGATCGCTTCGACATGTACCCCACCATGCTGGTGCCCGATGGGGCGTTTATGATCGATCGCCGCATGGGCGTCGATGGACATCCGCTGGAAATTCAGGCGCTCTTCTATGCGGCCCTCAGAGCAGCTCAGGAGTTACTGCTCCCGACCTATCGCAAGAATATTTATGCGCAGGTGGTGAACCAGCGCCTCAGCATCCTCAACTATCACATCCGGCAGTACTACTGGCTAGATATGAAGCGGCTGAATAATATCTACCGCTACCGGGGTGAGGAATTTGGCGAAGCAGCAGTCAATAAGTTCAACATTTACCCTGAATCAATTCCCTACTGGCTGATGGAGTGGATGCCGGAGCAGGGTGGCTATCTGGCGGGAAATCTGGGGCCTGCACGACTGGATTTTCGTTTCTTCTCCCTGGGGAACCTGATGGCAATTCTGGCATCCCTCACCAACGCGGAAGAGTCACAGCAGGTTATGGAGCTGATCGAGCAGCGCTGGCAGGATCTGGTGGGTCACATGCCGATGAAAATCTGCTTCCCTGCAGTGATGGATGCGGAATGGAAGATTATTACCGGATGCGACCCCAAAAACGTTCCCTGGTCGTATCACAATGGCGGCAACTGGCCTGTCCTGATGTGGCTGCTGGCAGCGGCGGCGCAGAAGACCGGACGCCCCACGATTGGGTGGCGAGCGATCGAGGTGGCCGAACGTCGTCTCAATCTGGATGAATGGGCGGAGTACTACGACGGCACCCACGGACGGCTGGTAGGCAAGGCTTCTCGCAAGTACCAGACCTGGACGATTGCGGGCTATTTGCTGGCGATCGCCCTGATGGAAGACCCCACCCATTTGAACCTGATCAGCTTCGATGAAGACCCGGAGATTACGAACTGGCTACCGGATCTGAAGCTGCCCCGAATTTAAAACCATCCGAGAGCCTAAATTTTTGGAGGCGCGACGCTGTCGCGTCGTGCCTCCAAAAATTTAGGCTCTCGGTTTTCGGGTAGTTAACCACGCGCTGACAATACAGATCAGGCGGCAGCCTCTTGTTTGATGCTGGTCTGGTTCGCCTGCTGGTTGATCAACTCCAGGTAGAGCTGCCCCAGGCAGGCAGTGATGCCGTCCCAGCTAAAGGTGTGCTCCACTCGCTCCCGACCGTTTTCCCCCAGTTCATCTCGCCAGACGGGGTCAGCCAGAATGCGGTCGATGGCAGCGGTAAAGCCGACAACATCTTTCGGCGTCACCAGCAGTCCGGTGTGTTCCGATACCACGGTGAACTGTAGGCCACCCACGTTGCTGGCCACTACAGGGGTGCGACTGGCCATTGCTTCAATCGGCACCAGGCCAAACGGTTCATAGTGGCTGGGAACAACACACACATCTGCAGCAGCGTAATACAGCGGCAGTTCGTTGTCCAGGCGACCGGGGAAATGCGTGATAGAAGCCAGCCCCAGATCCCGAACAATCCCTTCGATGCGATCGCGCTCAATTCCATCAGAACGACCAGGGTGACTGCCACCGCCGATCACCAGCCGCAGTTTTTGCTCCCGGAAGCGAGACTGAGCCGCTGCTCGCACCAGGGTTTCGATGCCCTTGCGCGGATCAAATCGGCCCACGTACAACAGCATTTTCTCATCCTGGGGAAGGTTGAGCTGCTGTCGGGCTGCGGCTCGGCTGAGTTTGCCAAATCGGCTGGTATCAGTGCCGCAGGGGATCACCTGGATGTTGCCGTTGGGGGAGACGAGCGATCGCATGTGCTCCTGTTCCTGGGGGCTGGTGGCAACCACACAGTCTACAGATTCCAGACACAGGTGTTCGACCCGCAGGCGCTTACTGGCGATCGCAGGTTTGTGGTCAACGGTGCGATATTTGACGGCTCCCAGAGAATGATAGGTATGCACCTGAACCAGGGGCTGGAGTTGCTTCAGTCGCATACCCACCCAGGAAGACAGCCAGTAGTGGGTGTGAACCAGTGAGTAATCGACTTCCTGCTGCTGTTGAAACCGCTGGAATTCATGGACGAACTCTGGCAAATGGTCGAACAGCTCATATCGGCTCATAAACGATGCCGCACCCGCTGGAAGGCGAATGGTGCGGCAATTGGGTAAATGTTGGACGATCGCAGCCTGTTGGGGACAGCTTCGTCGGGTAAACATATCAACCTGCCAGCCCTGCTTTGCCAGCGTTTCTCCTACCTGTCGGACATAAACGTTTTGGCCACCCGCTTCCTCCTGACCAATTTCGGCAGCGGGGTCTCCATCAACTGAAATCAGAGCAATCCGGTGCTTCTGCGTTGGAAACATGCTTTATCACCTCATAGAGAACACAACTGCTCGTATCTAGAGGCAAAGAAATTCCCTCCAGAGTTGAGACAGGTACTTGAGAAGCAAACACGTACCAGTCAAAGGACACTGACGAGAATCAGGATACAAATCAAACCGCTCATTCAGTCTCCTCTCAATGCCTGCGAAGTTAGCTGACGGGCTAGGACTGAGAGATGTCCCTCTAGAATATAGATAAGCCCCAGGTTTGGTTCCTCCGCTCCATTTTTGATAAGTGGAAATACTTATCAAGCAATGAATTCGGCAAGTTTATCCAGACGATTTTATAGTTTATTGAGTTGTTTGTTGTTCTGAGAAGATAACTTAAACTCAATTTTTCAGTCAACTTCTACAGGTTGATTACAGCTTTCGCTTTTTCTTTATGCTCCAGGATACAGCGCTTTGCAAGCGCGTGAGGTACAAAGTTTTTGCTGAGAGCCGCGCTGAGCGCGACTCTCAGCAAAAACTTTGGTTCAATCTCAGCGCAACGCGCTGTAGATAGTTAACTCTGGATAGCCCGTAGCCGGGTCAAATTCTCGCCGGAAGCTGAACTGTGGGAGAACGCCAATCACAATTTCAGCCGTGGTGTAAATGCGACAACCATCCATTAGATGACCGCCAATCGTGTGCCCACTGCTGTCGGCGATCGCCATATGGTAGTGCCCCCCATGCTTTGACATCACTCCCACCAGCGCCACAATCTCAAACTTGCCCTCGTAAGCGGTCGTCTCCTCCTGGTTTGCCAGCCGCAGGGCTACTCGTGTCAGACTGCCGACACAGGTGAGCACACAGGCGGCTTCCAGGTTTTGCTTCTGGACAAAGGCATTCAGCTCCTGTTTCAGGTCTTGCTGGGAGGTGAGGCGGAGGGCGATCGCATCCATTGTTCTTTACAGTTAAAAAACCATGATAAGTACTGGACTTTTGACTAAATTGCGCCGATTTTCTCTGAAACGCTGACTGCGTCAGCGTTTCAGAGAAAATCGGCGCTAAAACAAAACATGCCGCGAAACGCTCTCGCAGAGAGCGTTTCGCGGCATCGCAGAAAAAATAGTCAAAAGTCCAGTACTTAAGAAGTGGCGCAGTGCTCCGCACCACGCCACTTCCTATAGCAATGTATCAGATGATCTCCAGCAATGCTTTAACCCGCAGAGCCGTTCCTGGTGCCAGGAGAACGCCATTGCGATAATGCCCGGTGGCCACAATCACATTAGGGTAGCCGGGGAGTTTTTCAATCACAGGGGCAGGGCGATTTTGGGGGCGGGGGCGCAGGCCCGACCAGGTATGCAGCACCTCAGCGGCTGCGAGATTGGGCCAGAGGGCGATCGCTCCCTGCCATACTTCCTCCAGAGGATCCGAATGGGCCACAGGAATGGCATCACCCACGGGGAACTCTACCGTCGCCCCCACCCAGTATTCGCCGTGCTTCAGGGGAACCAGATGGATGTCGTTTCCAGTGATGACGGGCTGAAAACTGGGATCGCCCAGCGGTTTGGGGCAGCGAATGCGAACCGCCTGACCGAGGACGGGAACCAGCGTCAGAGGTGGCGTGGCGGTAACGGGCATGAGGGCTGCGGTGCCCAGTCCGGCAGTGAGGATAACCTGTTCTGCTGCGATCGCGCCACTGGAGGTCTGGATGGCCGTACAGTGGCCGTCGGTGTGGGTTAAGCCCACAACTTTGCAGTCCAGTTGGAACACTACTCCGTTCTGGGTGGCGGCTTCCACCAGCGTCAGCGTCAGCAGGGTGGGGTCTATCTGCAAATCCTGCGGGGAATATACGGCACCGATCGCCCCTTGTGCCAAAACGTGGGGACAGTGTTTGTCCAGTTCCTCCCGGTCCCACAGCTCCAGCCCATAGCCCTGCTGCTGGCGTACCTGCACCAGGTTCTCCCAGTTCGCTTGATCAACAGGATCGAAGCGTAGTTTGACGATGCCCTGGCGATTCCAACCCAGTTCCCGGCCCGTGGCGGCCTCCAGTTCTGGCAGCAGCGTTCGGTAGCGCTCCAGCGTGGTTCTCCTCAACTCCCAGGCGTTTCCTTTGACCTTCTGGCTGATGGCCCCCATCAAAACGCCGAGCGCTGCTCCGGTAGATCCCTGTGCCGGGGCCTGCTGATCCAGCACGGTGACGTGTAGTCCCGGAATCAAACTAAGTTCGTAGGCGATCGCTGCCCCAACAACGCCACACCCAACAATTGCAATCTGAGTCATCTTTTAACAATACTGCTGACATCCTCTCCCCGGCTAGAAACCCCAGGGGGCTTCAACCAGCGGGCTTGTCCAGGCTGAGATCCCGTACCAGAGACCAAAACCCTGATTCTGCCGCCGCGATGCGGCGGTAGAATCAGGATTTTGTTTTTTTAAGTACTGGACTTTTGACTATGTTTTTCCCATGTCGGGTAATCGGGTAAAACGGTGTCCGCACGTAGGGTTTCCACCCCCGCACACCGTTCGTATCCTGAAAGGATGGCTATATGATTAAAACTTGTCAATCATAAACTTGCGGGCAAGCCGGGACGTAGGAGAAAGGGAACTCATGATTATTGCGATCGCCAATCAGAAGGGCGGCGTTGCCAAAACCACCTCAACAATCGCGCTGGCGGGTTTGCTGGCAGAGGAGGGTGCCTGCCTTGTGGTTGACCTTGATCCTCAGGGTAACCTGACCACAGGGCTTGGTATTGACCTGGAACCGGGGCGAGCAACTACCTACGAAGTCATGACCGGACGAGCCAGTTTTGCAGAGGTGGTGATGGAGACCGCCTTTGGCTGTGACCTGCTGCCGGGAGATATTACGCTAGCCAAAATTGAGAAAGAGCTACAGGATCAGCCGAATCGGTTCTACTCGCTACGCAAAAGTCTGGAACCGGCACTGGAGGATTATGAGCAGGTTTTGATTGATTGCCCCCCCAGCCTGGGGCTGCTGACGATCAATGCCCTTTGCGCTGCTGATATCCTGTTGATCCCGGTGCAGTGCCAGTTCTTCGCATTGAAAGGATTGGAGGGGTTACTGCAAACGATTGATGCCGTCCGCAAACGAATGAACCCGGAACTCAAGGTGCTGGGGGTGCTGCCCACGATGGCGGAACCGAATACCGTCATCACCCAGGACATCATGAAAATTCTCAGATCTCAACTGGAAGGCATCCACGTTTTCAATCCCGTTCCCAAATCCGTCAAGTTTCCCTCCTCGAATATGGCGGGGGAGCCGATTCACATTCACGCCCGCGAGTACCGTCTGGTTCAGCCCTATCGGGAAGTGGTTCGAGAGATTTTGATACTGTCGGAGTAGCGCTTTCACCTGAGTACCTGAAATCCCCGTAACCCCTCCGGTGATTCATACTCTACCTGAACCTCCCTGACCACAGCGGTGGGGGGTCCTTTGTGGCACCAGCGAATCATCTCTTCTACCTGATCGTCCGTCCCCTCAAACACCGCTTCTACCCGTCCATCGCGCAGGTTCTTCACCCAGCCGTTGAGCTTCAGCAGAATTGCTGTATCCCAGGTTGAAGCCCGATACCCGACTCCCTGCACTCGCCCGGAAACCAGTACGTGGGCGCGAATGATGGCCGATGGTGGGGTGTCTTTCATTGCAGAGTTCGGTTACCCGTACAGACAAATAAGTTGCCGAGTGTCCCCTTCTTTCGGTAGATTAGCACTCAAGGGTTGAGAGTGCTAATCGGATGCGGTTGACGGTAGGGCGATGCGATTACCCCTTCGGGGAACTGCAAAGCAAACGCCGCTACCAGTCTACCTCCTGATAAAGGAATTGCAACCATCAGCATCATCTCCCCAATTTTCGTGTGCAGAGTTGCCCTCGCGTGGCCCTCTGTACGTCGTAAGAAGTGTATTACCTCATTGTCTGGAGAGATCTTGTATGGCTGCTGTATCTCTGAGCGTTTCTACCGTTAAGCCTTTGGGCGATCGCGTGTTCGTAAAGGTCAGCGCGTCTGAAGAGAAAACCGCTGGCGGAATTCTGCTGCCTGACACGGCAAAAGAAAAGCCCCAGGTTGGGGAAGTTGTGGCTGTTGGCCCCGGCAAGCGTGGTGATGACGGCAACCGTCAGGAGATGGAAGTAAAAACGGGTGACAAAGTTCTCTATTCCAAGTACGCCGGAACCGACATCAAACTGGGCACAGAAGAGTACGTGCTGCTGTCTGAGAAGGACATTCTGGCGGTAGTGGCGTAGATGGGTAGATGGGTGGATGGGTGGATGGGTGGATGGGTAATGGGGCAAGCAGGCTTGCTCAATTCCCGATTCCCAGTTCCCAATCCCCTCGACTTTTCAAGTTTGTACCAAGTAGTTCAAGTAGTTACTGAGACACTCACACTATGGCTAAGCGCATTATCTACAACGAAAACGCTCGTCGTGCTCTGGAGCGCGGTATGGACATTCTGGCGGAAGCCGTTGCAGTTACCCTCGGTCCCAAGGGACGTAACGTGGTGCTGGAGAAAAAGTTTGGCGCTCCCCAGATCGTGAATGACGGTGTGACCATCGCCAAGGAAATCGAGCTGGAAGACCACGTTGAGAATACGGGTGTTGCGCTGATTCGTCAGGCAGCTTCCAAGACCAATGATGCTGCGGGTGACGGTACCACCACTGCGACCGTTCTGGCTCACGCGATTGTGAAAGAAGGTCTGCGCAACGTGGCGGCGGGTGCCAATGCCATCTCTCTGAAGCGCGGGATTGACAAGGCGACTGCGTTCCTGGTGGACAAAATTGCTGAGCACGCTCGTCCTGTAGAAGACTCTAAGGCGATCGCCCAGGTTGGCTCTATCTCTGCTGGTAACGACGAAGAAGTCGGTGCCATGATTGCTGAGGCGATGGACAAAGTGGGTCGGGAAGGCGTGATTTCCCTGGAAGAGGGCAAA
>JBIKWV010000933.1:0-2839 GCA_044356135.1 Elainellaceae cyanobacterium | reverse complement strand
GCGTAGCATTTGCGTAAGAAAGGGTTGGGGGGAGCGTTATATTGTTTGCGCAAATTCTGCGCCCCTACCGGGGGGGTGGGGGTTGGCGAACGTTTGGGTAAATGGGTGGGTGGGGCGATCGCATCCCCAATCCCATTCCATCCCATGGACACCGTGCCGCAACCGTAGGGGCGCAGCATTTGCGCGAAAAACACCCCGGTTTCCCCAACACCCATTCCGCAAATGCTACGCCCTCCCGACCATCCCCAACGAACCCAACCCCCAGAACCCAGGAATCGAACACCCCTGTTCAGGGAACGTTCACGGATTGAGAAAACCGTCGTTGAGGTATAGTGAGGCGATCGCTCCCGCACAGGCAAACATTTGCGCAAATCCCATAGAACCTGAAGGGTGGGATAACGACTACTCCTTCGCCTTCTTCACCGCAGCCTCCGCATTCACCAGCCCGTATCCAAAGAAGTACTGTTCTGCCGAGACCGGGCGCGGTAGTGGGAACACACCCGACAGGCGATCTTCCATCAGCGTCAGCCCCACCTGGCTCTGGAGGCGATAGCGGTTTTGCTCGGTGCGGCTGAGGGTGAGCGGCTGGTAGCTGGCGGTTTCCTTCAGGATGCGGGAGATGCGATCGCGCTTCAGTCCCGGATTCACCCCCTTCATCAGCGCCACCACACCGGAGACCGTGGGAGCCGAGAAGGAAGTCCCCTGCACCTGGACGTATTTGCCCATCGGATCCAGGTTCGATGCCCAGGTGGAATTGGGCGGGGTCATCCCGTGCCAGAAGCCATCGACCCAGGTGCCGCCCGTCGTCAGAATGCCACCGCTCTGGGTGATGCTGGTATCGCCACCAGGGGCAACCACATCCAGCCGTCCACCGTAGCTGCTGTAGAAGGTGCGTTTGCCGTTCAGGTTGGTTGCTCCAACGGAAATCACGCCGGGGATTGCGGCGGGGAATGCTACCCCATCCAGACTGTCATTGCCTGCGGAAGCAACGATCGCCAGGTCGGGATGGGCATCCAGCACCTGGAAAATCTGGTCGGTGAGTTCCTGATCGGGCACCATTCCCCCCAGGCTCAGGTTGATCACATCGGCACCCCGTTCTGCGGCATACCCGATCGCCTCGATCAACCGGGCAGCGGTAATTTCGCCGTATAGTCCAAACACCCGAACAGGCAGAATTTTTGCATTGGGCGCGACCCCGATCGCCCCCTGTCCATCAGTCGGTTTTGCGGCAACCACACCCGCCGACCATGTTCCGTGGAACTCAGAGGAGATGCTGCTCTGAATGACATCCCGAATGATATTGGCAACCTCACGGGTGGAGATATTGGGATATCGGGTACGAATGCGATCGGTTAAACCAGCGTACTGTCGAATTAATTCAGCATCAGAAAGCTTAAAGGTGTTTTGGAAATGGGGACGCAGTTGAGCCAGTTCACTGTCGCTAATCCGAGTATCCGGATCGCCATTCACGCAAACTTTCGGCTGTTCGTTACTGCAAACGGTTTGATTCCCCGTAAAGTCCCAGCCGTGGGTTTCACCGGGAAGAAGATTGGTGGAGCTATCTTTCACGTCATACAAATTCTGTTGCAGGTCGGGATGATCCCACTGAAGCAGACTGTCGATGACGGCAACCACCACATCTTTTCCACCGTTGCTGTTCTCCCAGGCTTCAGTAGCGCGAACATCCGTGCGAGGTTGCAGCCGACCGCGCTGAGGAGTGCTGTTCAGATGCCAGGAGAGAGACATCAGGTTACTCTTGTAGCGGGTTTCCAGCGTCGGTAGACTGGCGAGGATCTGCTGGAGGCGATCGCTGGCATTGGGAATGGGGGCAGATGCTCTGGCGGCAATCTCCTGCTCCTGCACACGATAGGCGAGGGACTGGACGAAGTTCGGCGTTGCGGACTGAATCCCGGTGACACCATTCAATCGGTTAGCGACATTTAGAACGCCTGTGCCTCGTTCAGTTCTGGAGCGCACCAGGTAGCGGTTCTGGGTGAATTGCAGGGGACGAATCATTTCCAGGTTGTGACGGTTGAGAAAGAATAGAATATCGCTGTTAGACAGGTTCTCCTCGAAGCTAACGATGATCTCATTGGGCAATACAAAGGCAGGACGCGCCTCTTCTTCCGCGCCATCGTTGACCGCCAGTACGGGCAGTGTCTCTTCTACATAGGATTGCTGCCGGATGCGCTGTTCCAGGTTGGCGGCATTGCGGGTGTTGGTAGGGACAGTGACCAGGGCAAAGCGATCGCCCAACGGTTTCACCTCGACCTCCGGGTTCGCCTCCTGAGCAGTGCCACGAGTGCTGCTGCGGGTGCCGCTGGTCTGACCACTCAAATCCTGCTGAAGCCGGACGTGCAGGGGCACCATACCGCGACCGCGAGTGCCGGGAAGCTGACGGAACTCAACCGCAACGACATTCTGCCGCAGCGCCAGGGGAATTTGCCGACCGTAGAAGGTGTAGAACAGGTCGGGATTGTTTTGGGTCTGGGCAATGGTCTGAGCATTGGCGCTGGTCTGGAGGTGCAGCGGGAGCAGGGAGATTCCCTCAATGGTCAACAGACAGCCGGTGAGCAGCACGCTGGAGAGCAAACGCTTCATGGTCGAAAGTCCTCTGTAATTGGGTTCAGCACACCCTATTTCAGAGGCTGGGGGGACTTATGCAGGATTGACTGGGTGTGGGAGGGGGAGAGGGGGAGAGGGGGGAATCAGGAGATCGGCAAAAGGATCGGCAAAACTTAGAGGATGTTTGGAAATACGGAGAAGGTCTGAAAAGGCTCAAGCAAGCCTGCGTAGCATTAGCCGAATCATCGCAATATAGATGAACGCCTCCGAGGAC
>JBIKWV010000932.1:0-2841 GCA_044356135.1 Elainellaceae cyanobacterium | reverse complement strand
CCGGCCTCCCCAGTACCGGGGGGCCTGGTTCCCCGCCCCACAGGAACTTCAGTAAAAGTGAAACCCAGTCGCGCCAGATAGTCCTGAATCTGCTGCTGTCGTATTCAGCCGCTCACTTCAGATGCAAATAATGCAAACTGAACAGATTTTGTGGGTCAGTCCAGACAGACTTTGTGCAATAGCCAGCGATCGCCGCCAGCGCCTGAAATTCTTCAACGGTGTATTTGTAGGAATGCTCTGTTCGCAGCATTTCACCCAGTTTCAAGGAAACCTTCACGTCATCAAAGTGAACAACCTGATGCTTCAAACTGACGATGTACATCTCGATTCGTCCAATCGGGTTGTAGACTGCCGTGTACATGAAATTGCTGAGATCAAAATCGCTCCCCAGTTCACGATTCATACGCATCAGTACATTCAACGCAAAGGCGGCTGAGATGCCCTTTGAATCGTTGTAAGCAGGTTCCAGGATTGCTGCGCTCTTCTTCAAATCGACCCCGATTAACAGGTCACCACCAGCCCCCAATAGGGAGGCTGCATTGCGGAGAAACTGTACCACTTCAACTGGCTCTAAATTGCCGATAGAGGAGCCAGGGAAGAAACCAACTTTGTGCCTGTCTTTCAGCGTGGGAATGTCGGGAAGGGTGATGGGTTGGGTGTAGTCGGTGCAGATGGCGATCGCCTCCAAGCCTGGATAATCTGCCGCCAGACGATTGCAGGACTCCTGAAGATGCTGTTTAGAAATATCCAACCCAACGTAGGTTGCCAGTTTGGGCATGGCGTCCAGCAAAATCCTCACTTTCTGGCTGCTGCCGCTGCCGAATTCGAGCAGGGCACCGTCCCCAATCAGGTGGGCGATCGCCGCTGCATTGTCCTGAAGAATGGAGGTTTCAGTTCGAGTCAGGTAGTATTCATCCAGTTTACAGATCTCATCAAACAGTTCTGCACCCCGCTTGTCGTAGAGAAACTTGGGTGAAATTGTTTTCTGAGGCTGGCTCAACCCCTTCAATACTTCTGCACGAAAATCATCCAGTGGCGGATGCAGATCATAGAGCGTGACTGGGACTTTAGTGTTGAGAGTTGCTGTCATGATCTTTATCATCAAAATCGTTGAAGGACTCTTACAAAAATAACTGGAGTAACTTTTTCGGGAAGGTGCGGTGGAGCGGCACCTTCCTGAAAAAGTGATGGGTTTTAGCTTTGTAAGGATACAGCGCTTTGCAAGCGCGTGTGGTACAAAGTTTTTTGTTGCGCTCCGCGCTCCGCGCTGCTCGCAACAAAAAACTTTGGTTCTATCTCAGCGCAAAGCGCTGTACTAACCAGCCAGACGAATGCCACTGAACTGCCATCGGGCAGACGGCGGGAAAAAATTGCGATAGGTTGGGCGGATGTGGTTGGGCGGCGTTGCACAGGATCCTCCGCGCAGCACCATCTGGTTGCACATAAACTTGCCATTGTACTCCCCGATCGCCCCTTCAACGGGCTTGAATCCGGGGTAGGGCAGGTACGCGCTCTGCGTCCATTCCCACACATCGCCAAACAACTGATCGGGACGAGTCACTGCCTGGGCCGCGATCGGGTGCAGATACCCTGTTTCCAGGAAGTTTCCCTGCGGTGCAATGCCCACAGTTGCGACTTCCCACTCGGCTTCCGTCGGCAGTCGTTTTCCCCGCCATCGGGCGAACGCATCCGCCTCATAGAAGCTGACGTGACAGACGGGTTCATCCAGGTTCAAACGGCGCAGTCCTGCCAGCGTCATCACCCACCAATCCCCATCCATTTGCTCCCAATACAGAGGGGCTTCCCAGTCAGCGGTTTGTACCATTGCCCAGCCCTCTGACAGCCAGTACTCTGGCTTGTTATACCCGCCTGCCTGGAGAAACTCCAGGTACTCACCGTTGGTGACCAGTTGCGCCGCCAGCCAGTAATCCTGTAGATAAACAGAATGCCGGGGAGATTCATTGTCAAACGCAAAATCATCACCCGCATCCCCAATTGAGTACAGGCCACCGGGATAGTCGAGCCAATGTTCTTTTGTCGGAACACGGGCAGGTGACCCAGGTAAATCAGAGCGGTAAGCTGGACGGAGCGGATTTAATGCCAGAATATGCTTAAGGTCTGTCAGCAATAGCTCCTGATGTTGCTGTTCGTGATTCAGACCCAATCGAATCAGGGATTTTAACGCAGGATTGAGGGAGTTGGTGAGCAGCGATCGCATCCCCTCATCTACGTAGGCCCGATATCGGTAAACCTCCTCCACCGTTGGCCGCGAAAGCAGTCCCCGCTGAGGGCGAGGATGCCGCTGTCCCACCGCTTCATAGTAGGAGTTGAATAAGTAGCCATACTGCGGGTGAAAGACCTCGTATCCTGCGAGGTGAGGAACCAGCAAAAAAGTTTCAAAAAACCAGGTGGTATGCGCCAGATGCCATTTTGGGGGACTCACATCGGGCATACTCTGAATCACATAATCTTCGATCGCCAGCGGTTGACAGAGATGTTCGCTCAGGTCTCGCACCTGCTGATATTGCTCAACGAGCGATCGCGTCTCCAGTGTGGAGGTAGAAGTTTGTGAAATCATTGAATGTTGCTCAGTACAAGATGAGGTTTGCAAATTCTGGATCTATTGCAGCGTCGCAGCACCAAACGTTGCATTAAATTTGCGACACCAGATCGCAGCCGAAGCATAGTCAGCCGGATTGACATTGGCAGGAATGGCATACCGCTGCGCCCCCTGAAATTGTTGCAGCGGGGCAAGCACGACGTAAGTTCCCTCTGCAAGGGCATAGGCAGGGGGCCGAGTGGTTCCCAAAACATTTGCTGCCCGGTGGAGAATGACGACCA
>JBIKWV010001058.1:0-2844 GCA_044356135.1 Elainellaceae cyanobacterium | reverse complement strand
CGCGCCAAGCGAAACCTGGGATTTTATTAAACAGCAAGTCCCTAAGGGGGGAAAAGGGGGACTTTGAGTCTGGTTCCCCCTTTTTTAAGGGGGGCAGGGGGATCAAACCGGGATTGCAAGGCAACGGCCGACTTGGGTATACACAGTAGCCCATCAAGGGAGAAGGGGAGCCGGATTGAAGTCCCTCTCCCTCCCTGGGAGAGGGATTTAGGGTGAGGGCAAACCCTGACGGTGAAATGCGGGTTTGGGGCACTTCTACAAAAACTGAGCATTGCCGATTTTTGTAGAGAGCCGCACTAAGCGCGGCTCTCTACAAAAATTCATCCCTGAATCAAGCAACGCTGAATCATGCAACCTGGTCTCTTGAATGCTTTATTCAATCTTTAAAGACTATCTCCAGTTTCTCACACTTCCTTATCTATTCGGCATCCTTGCATGGGATATTCTGAGAAGCGTAAGTGGTTTTACGGACACCGCTGAATCAGGGTATAGATCGAAAGGGGACTGGAACATCGTTGAACTTGGGCAGTGCTGTAGCAATCGGGTAGAGTGTGTCAGCACTTCTACTGACTTGAAAATAGCACAACGTTTTGTGGTGCAATCGGGTCAGATAATGCCGTAATCTCATGTTCTCCCTTTCCACTCTCGTCATATATGTCTTGCTGACAATATGATCTTCGCTATCAATCCCACCGCGATCGCCAACAGGGGGCGAAACGTTTCAGCACTATGATCACCCAACCTAAAATTCTTTCTCAAAAGTGTTCAACGACCATCCACAGGCAAATCTTGCTTTTTTGATCCAACAAATTTTCTAGTTCATTGAGTTCAGCGACTTCAGGGAGCAATTCTGGGTCACAAGCGTCGGGCAGCAATTGCCTCACTGGCTTACCCCAGATGATGATGGAGGTGTGATGAATGCCAGTGACTTGCTCAATAGCACGAAAGCCCATACCGTTGACATACATTTTCAGGCATTACTGTTTTACAGCTATAAGTAGATTTTCAACAATCAAATTACCTGCGTTGTGTGGGCGGTTTGTCCGCTACGCAGGGGAAACCGCCCACATAACAGGTAACTGCTTTTGCAGAAATCTCCTAAGTGGAATCCTTGACTTGTTGGGCTGTTACAGTGAACTTGAGTGAATTAAAAGAGGGAAATTATGAACATTTCAACAGCAGCAAGACAGGGCACCGGTAAAAAGATATTGGTAACGGGTGGATTAGGTTACATTGGATCCCACATCGTTCGCCAACTGGGTGAAGCGGGTTACCAGGTCGTTGTCTATGATAACTGTTCAACAGGGTCTATCCTGTCTTTGCTCTATGGGAAATTAGAAATTGGCGATTTGGGGCACCTGGAGCGTTTACAGCAAGTATTTTCTGAGCATCAGTTTGACGCAGTGATTCATTTGGCTGCCAACACAGTAGTACCTGAATCTGTGGAAAAGCCGCTTAAGTATTATTCTGCTAATACGCGCAACACGTTGAATTTGTTGGATTGTTGTCGTGCTTTCGGCGTGAATCAGTTTATTTTTTCAAGTACGGCTGCAGTTTATGGGGAGCCAATTGAGAATCCAGTTCATGAATTGTCTTTGACACAGCCGGTCAATCCCTACGGCAAGTCGAAACTTATGAGTGAATGGATGATTCGAGATTACGCAGAAGCATCTGACTTTAGATATGTGATTTTGCGCTATTTTAACGTATCAGGTGCTGATCCCCAAGGTCGTATTGGCAAATTTACTAAGAGTTCTTTACTTATTAAGATTGCTTGTGAGGCTGCTTTGGGTGAACGATCTGAAGTTAAGGTATTTGGTACCAACTTTCCAACTCCGGATGGCACCGGAATCCGTGATTATATTCATGTGGAAGATATCTCTGCAGCTCATATCAAAGCCCTGGATTATTTACAGCTAGGCGGTCAAAGTCAGATTTTGAACTGTGGCTATGGTCAGGGCTACAGTGTTCGGGAAGTGCTGAATGAGGTCAAGGCTGTTTCGGGTGTAGACTTCAAAGTAACTGAAGTGGATCGTCGTCTGGGGGATCCTGCCTGTGTTGTTGCGAAGGCTGACCAAATTAAGGAGGTATTAGGGTGGACACCCAGGTTTAATAATCTAAATACCATTGTCAGTACAGCTCTGGCCTGGGAAAAGAAGTTGTCAGAGTTTCAAAAAATCCCGGCTTAGAGGTTGCACTTTAAAGTCGTGTGCTACCTCAATCATGCCTGAAAAGAAGCACAGGTTGAGCTTAGACCAACGTCTACTACCAAATATCCTTTTGTATATCCATTGACCATGCCATGAATAAATATCGAATCGCCTGGTTGCTTGCTGCCATTACGTCCCTGTTTCTGTATTACTCAGGCATGGTGTGGTTATACCAATTCATTAGAAGGCGCATCTTGAAGCAATATAAGACCACAATTCTGATGTATCACCGGGTGCGCGATGATGGTTGCGATCCTCATATGTCTGTGTCGCCTGAGAATTTTGAAAAGCAGATCAGGTTTGTAGCCAAAAACTATGATGTGATCAGTCTGAGTGAGCTTCTCAGACGACAAGAGCTTAAGCTGGCCAATACCCGAGATACCTTAGTTATTACATTTGATGACGGCTTCAAAGACAACTTTGATAATGCTTATCCCATCTTGAAGAAGTACAGTACTGCTGCAACTATTTTTCTGATTGCAGGTGCTATTGGTAAGGATGAAACCATGCTCAATGAATTGGAAATTCGTGAGATGCAGAGCAGTCTTGTTGAGTTCGGTAGTCATACGGTAACTCATCCAATTTTGGCAACTCTCCCTGCACAAGTCGCCACGGCAGAAATTGTTGACTCCAA
>JBIKWV010000930.1:0-2850 GCA_044356135.1 Elainellaceae cyanobacterium | reverse complement strand
TAAGGCTTCAGTGATTGAGGCAGAGAAAGAGAAAACGACTGCCGAGTAAACGAGAAGCGCCTGCAATGCAGGCGCTTCTCGATTGAATCTTACTCGTCACCTGGCGGAGCCAGGTGATGTCTACCGGAGGCTCTGCCTCCATCTGCATAGGAGGCAGAGCCTCCAGTTGGCATTCCACGCCTCTGGCGTGGAACGAGGGGCAAGCGAAAAGCGCCTGCAATGCAGGCGCTTTTCGCTTGAATCCTACTCGTGAATCCAGGGCATGACGGTCGGTGTCCAGCTTACCAGCTCAGCATCTGTAAACCAGAGGCCAATCTCAAACTGAGCCGTTTCAGGCGCATCGGAACCATGGATGATGTTGCGGCCAATATTGGAACCCAGATCTCCGCGAATGGTTCCCGGCTCAGCGTTAAGGGGATTGGTAGCCCCGATGACCTTACGCGCCCCTGCGATCACGCCATCGCCTTCCCACACCATTGCAACGACAGGGCCAGAGGTAATGAATTCCACCAGGCCGGGGAAGAAGGGGCGCTCCTTGTGAACACCGTAGTGCTGTTCTGCCAGCTCTTTGCTGACGTTCATAAACTTCAGGCCGACCAGCTTAAAGCCTTTGGTCTCAAAGCGACGGATGATCTCACCGACCAGGCCGCGCTGAACACCGTCGGGTTTGATTGCAAGAAAAGTGCGTTCCACAAGCGTTCTCCAAAAGAATTGGTTTCCCTCTACCATGCTCAGAAAAATATGACTCTTTGTAAAGTGTGGAACTGAAATTCGGTTTTCAACCTTAATCAGGATTTAACCCGAACCCTTGCCAGGGAAGGAATTCACGGTGTTTTACGAAAAAATAAGCTAGACTGTCATCTTGATTCTTGAATTGAGGGACAGCACATGGGGGCAAAAATACAGGACGTGGAGGTTGAAAAGCCTGGAGGCAATGGGAAGGTGCAGAAATCGCCCAACCCAACCGTCGAACCATCCCGTCTCAAAAAGTGGACGATTGAGGACAGCGAAGAGCTGTATCGCATCAAAGGTTGGGGTGACCCCTATTTCTCGATCAATGCGGCGGGGCATGTGACCGTTTCCCCCAAGGGCGATCGCGGTGGATCCCTTGACCTGTTTGAGCTGGTGAATGCTCTGAAACAGCGGAATCTAGGTCTTCCCCTGCTGATTCGTTTCTCGGATATTCTGGAAGATCGAATTGAGCGACTGAATGCAGCCTTTGCCAAGGCGATCGCCCGCTACAACTATGAAGGCGTCTACCGGGGCGTGTTTCCCGTCAAGTGCAACCAGCAGCGGCATCTGGTGGAGGATCTGGTGCGGTTTGGCAAACCTCACCAGTTTGGCCTGGAGGCGGGGTCGAAGCCTGAACTGATGATTGCCCTCGCCACACTGGACACTCCCGGCGCACTGCTGATCTGCAACGGTTACAAAGACCGGGAATATATTGAGGCGGCGATTCTGGCGAAGCAGTTGGGCAAGACCGTCATTATCGTGCTGGAGCAGATCGAAGAAGTAGACCTGGTGATTCAGGCCAGCCGCAAGCTCAACATTCGCCCGATTGTGGGCGTGCGCGGCAAGCTCAGCACCAGGGGCGTGGGACGCTGGGGGACTTCGGCGGGCGATCGCGCCAAGTTTGGCCTCACCGTTCCCGAAATTCTGCATACGGTTGAGAAACTCCGTGCAGCCGAGATGCTGGACTGCCTGCAACTGCTGCACTATCACATCGGCTCCCAGATCTCGTCCATTAGCGTAGTCAAAGACGCCATCCGCGAGGCCAGCCAGATTTATGTGGAACTGGCCAGTCTGGGGGCAAACATGCGCTTCATGGATGTGGGCGGTGGCCTGGGGGTGGACTACGACGGCTCTAAAACCAATTTCTACGCCTCGAAGAACTACAGCATCCAGAACTACGCCAACGATGTGGTCGCGGAGATTAAGGAGACCTGCGAGGAGCGCAATCTGCCAATGCCGACGCTGGTGAGTGAGAGTGGACGGGCGATCGCCTCCCACCAGTCGGTGCTGGTCTTTGATGTGCTGGGCACCAGCGATGTGGTGACTGAGACTCCGGAGCCACCTGCTGAGAAAGACCACCTGATCATCCGCAACCTCTACGAAACCTACCAATCCATCACCGCCGAGAACTACCAGGAGGCGTACCACGACGCCACCCAGTTCAAAGAGGAGGCCATCAGCATGTTTGGCTTCGGCTACGTCAGCCTGACGGAACGGGCGCGGGCGGAGCGGCTTTACTGGGCCTGCTGCGCCAAGATTCTCCAGATTGCTCGCCAGCAGGAGTATGTCCCCGATGACCTGGAGGACCTGGAGAAGATCATGGCCTCTATTTACTACATCAATCTGTCGGTATTCCAGTCGGCCCCCGATAGCTGGGCAATCGATCAGCTTTTCCCGATCATGCCGATCCATCGCCTGGACGAGGAACCCACTGAACGAGCCACGTTGGCAGACCTGACCTGCGACAGTGACGGCAAGATCGACCAGTTCATCGACCTGAAGGATGTCAAGTCCGTCCTGGAACTGCACGCCCTGAAGCGCCGCGATACCCTCACCCATGAACCCTATTACCTGGGCATGTTCCTCGGTGGAGCCTACCAGGAGATCATGGGCAACCTGCACAACCTGTTTGGCGACACCAACGCAGTTCACATTCACCTGACGCCCAAGGGCTACCAGATCGAGCACGTCGTCAAAGGTGACACCATGCGCGAGGTGCTGGGCTATGTCCAGTACGATGTCGAAGACCTGATCGAAGACATCCGCCGTCAAACGGAGCAGGCCCTCCAGGAGAAACGGATTACGCTGGAAGAGGCACAGTTGCTGTTGCAGAACTAT
>JBIKWV010000075.1:0-10257 GCA_044356135.1 Elainellaceae cyanobacterium | reverse complement strand
CGGTACAGAGACACTCTTCCGCGATGGTTTCAATCACCTGGATCGCCGCTTTCAGGCCGTTCCCCGCTCCACCAAAGGCTGGATCGACGACCTGAGCGAATCCTCCCAATTTGCCAACCTGCTGCATGAAGTCGCGGGGATAGACTCCCTGCTCGTCGATCGCCTGTACATGGGGAGCCAGGTTTTGGGCGATCGCTGCTCTAAGTTTTGCCATCAGATCGGCGGTGGAAGTTTCCTCCAGGCGATCGTCCGGCGTTAGTGTTGAAGCAACCTGCATCGTTGAATCCCTTCTGAATTGGTGAAAAAGCGTACAGATGCCAGACTGAAGAGAAGAGCAAATTAGATCAATGGATGAGCGATGTGCTTTACCCAAACAAGTCACGCTTGCTCAAGCCAGCGACACTGCCAAATTCACTGGGTTACGTAGCGTGTTTGCTACCGGAGACCAGATGTTTGCGTGATCAACCAGATCAATCAATGCTTCCCGACTGGCGTCACCCTCCAGGTCAACCTTGACCCGAATATCCGTAAAGCCAAGCCGCTTTTCCGACAGATCACCAATGCCCCAAACGCCCGTGATGTCGATGTCGCCCTCCAGCTCCAGCTCCAGCTTAGTCAGGGTGATGCCACGGATGACGGCATTGGCGTGAATTCCCACCGACAGACAGGAGCCGAGGGCCGCCAGCACCGCTTCAGAAGGATTCGGTGCGGTGTCCTGTCCTAGCAGTCCGGGTGGTTCATCGATCACATGCTCAGGCAGATCTCTGACGAAGTTCAGGTTGCGGAACTGCCCTTCACAAACGGTCTTAATTTTCAGCGATCGGACCACGTTGGGATTGGCCTTCGCCTTTTCAGCCAGCGCTTCCAGTCCTGATTTACTAACCGGGCGGAGCGGAGTTTTGGTGGAGAGAGTAACTTCAGTCATGAGCTTACAAATAGAACAATCTATCCAGTTGACAAAAAAATTTATACAAGAGTAGAAAGCCTCACCTGGCAGGTTACCGACCTGCCTATTCCCTTTCCGCTAAATCCGTCAAGCCGATAAACTTACCGGATCTTTTAGACATTGATAATCGTGCCACAGTTTCCAGATAAGGTCAACTGCTGTAAATGAACTTGTCGCTTTGAGAAAAAAGCTGCATCAATTCTCATTTTGACTTTGAGATTGGTTTTAGTCCGCCGTTGGTGGACTAAGGAGATTTTCAGGAAAAAACATACCCGGTAGGATGGGCAAAACGAAGTGTGCCCATCATTCATAACGACTAGTGATGGGCACGGATTGTCGTCCTTTGCCCATCCTACGGTCCAGCTACGGTTCAGCTTTGGGTATAGTCATTCCCAGAAATCTCCTAAAACCAATCTCAAATCAAGGGTTTCGCATCCTACGGGCTTGCCATAAAATGAAATCCCAGTTTTAGCGTGGCGCTAAAACTGGGATTCTATCAAACAGCAGATCCCCTGTGGGTGCGAAACCCTTAATTTGTTTTTAAAGTGAGAATTGCTGAAAAAGTTGAGCGCTACCTCAGCATATTCATAACTACAGCGATAACCACAATTTATGAATTCAACCAAATTCAATGTTCAGCGTGCCCGACGGGATACACCGGGCTGTCTGCACGTTCTCCATTTCAACAATGCGGGGGCGGCGCTAATGACGGTGCCGGTGCTGGAGGCGACAACCGGGTACCTTCAGCTTGAGGCGCGGATTGGGGGATACGAGGCAGTACGGCGATCGCACGACGCAATTGAGCGGGTTTATGGCGCGGCGAGTCTCCTGATTAATAGTCATCCTGAAGAAATTGCGGTGGTCGAAAACGCAACCCGCGCGTGGGACATGGCATTCTACTCAATTCCATTTCGTGCGGGCGATCGCATTCTGACTTCGGTTGCAGAATACAGCAGCAACTACATTGCATTTCTTCAGGTAGCGCGACGAACGGGCGCAGTGATCGAGGTAATCCCCAACGATGAATACGGGCAAATTTCTATTGATGCGCTGGAGTACCTGATTGACGATCGCGTGAGGCTGATTGCAATTACGCATATCCCCACCAATGGTGGACTCATTAATCCGGCTGCTGAAGTAGGGAAGGTAGCAAAAGCGGCAGGAATTCTGTATCTGCTGGATGCCTGTCAATCGATCGGGCAAATTCCGGTGGATGTGGAGGCGATCGGATGCGATATGCTCTCTGCAACCGGACGAAAATTCCTGCGGGCACCGCGAGGGACGGGTTTTCTCTACGTCCGAGAATCAGTGATTGAACAGTTAGAGCCACCGTTTCTGGATAACCACGCGGCAGAGTGGGTGTCCAGAGATCAGTATGAGATGCGCAAAGATGCCCGCAGATTTGAGAACTGGGAAGCAAACTGCGCGGGAAAAGTAGGTCTGGGGGTGGCGATCGACTATGTTCTCTCCTGGGGAATTGACAACATTTGGGCCAGAATTTCTCATCTGGCGAAAACGCTACGGAACCTGCTCAGCCAGATTCCTGGGGTCAAAATTCAGGACATCGGACTTCACCAGTGCGGCATTGTCTCCTTTACAGTGGAAGGGAAAACGCCCCAGGAGATACGTCAACAGCTTTCGGAGCAGGCGATTAATCTATCGACCTCACAAGCCGCAGGTACAAGAATCGACATGGAAGCGCGTGGACTGAAAAGTATTGTTCGAGCGTCGGTGCATTACTACAACACAGCGGAGGAGATTGAGATTTTTTGTAGGGCGGTTGAAGCGATCGCCCTTTCCTAAGAGGATGAAATTGTGATTGTAACTACCAGCATTTTCAAGTTAAGGATGATACGGTTCGGAGCATACCTGATTCAATCATTTATCCATGACTTCAACCCTTCGTCCCAAAAGCACGACTGCTATTTTTCACCTCCATTCCACAGGAACAGGAGTCTCCCAGGTCATTGCACAGGAAGGCTCTAAGCATCAGATTCATGTTGATGCTGCACCTGCCTTCGGTGGAAACGATGAGTACCCCAGCCCGATCGCCTATGCGCTGAGTGCCCTGATTTCTTGCTCTCAGGTGACTTCCCAACTGGTGGCTAAAGACCTCGGCGTCAACCTAAACGGTTTTGAGTTTGACATTAAAGCGGAGTTGGATACTGCTGTTCTGGTTCAGGGTTCACTCGACGGCAACGCCAACTTTGAGCGCATCGAGATTCAAGCCGTTGTAGACACCGATAGCTCCACTGAAGAATTCGAGCGGCTTCGAGTTGAGACTGAACGTCGATGCCCCATCTATCAGCTGTATCTGAGGAGCGGTGTTGCGATCACCAATCACTGGTCAATTCGCCAGCCAGCAGAAGTTTAGCCTTAAAAACTTCATCGAGCAAAATGCCTCACGCGCGAAGTGCATAAAGTCGAAACCCAAAAAGCTGTTCCGCCCTTCGACTTCGCTCAGGGCGGAACAGCTTTTTGGGTTTCAAGCTTAACCACGCCTAACTACTTATATCTGCTTTAGCAGATGAAATGTTCGGTCTTGCTGTGCCTGACGCGATTTCCCTTTCTTCCAGCCAATCGTGTCGCGATAGCTCCCCAATAAACCGGAGTCAGCAAGCTGAGCTTCACTAACGGCTACTGTTTCATCAGTGTCTGGGGCGACGTACAGGGCATCGGCCGGACAATACAGCTCGCACATAAAGCAAGTCTGACAGTCGCTCTGACGGGCGATCGTCGGTGGAGCATCGGGCACCATGTCAAACACATTGGTGGGACACACGTTAACGCAGATATTGCATTGAATACAGCGAGAAGCACTGACCAGCTCAATCATGCCGTTCCTCCAACCGCAGCTTTGACAACTGGAATCTCAACAGGGGTGGTATTGTTCAGCGATCGCGGCCTCACCCAGATTTCATCCAGACCACCGCTGGTGAGATAGTGATGTTGGGACGTATCCAACTCAGGATAGTCCAGGTGCTTGTGCATACCGCGAGATTCGGTACGTGCCAGGGCACTGCTGTACATCCACCGGGCCGTCGCCAGCATAGCGCTGGCTTCGCGCGATCGCATCAAGGTCTTTCCGGTGGCCTGATCCAGACTCCGCACATCGTACCAGAGGTGATTGAGCCGCTCTAGCGATTCCTGCAAGACCTGCTCAGAACGGAAATAGTTGCGGTTATAGGGAAATACTTCTGCCTGGACGGACTGAATGACATCCTCGGCGGCAAAGGGGCGATCGCCTCCCGATTGCAGTGCCGCGCTTCCCAGACGTTTAACCGGGCGCTGCAGCGCCTTTGAACCCGCCTTCAGGGCATAGCCAGCGGCAGCATCGCCTGCCCAGTAGCCTGATGACATGGCCCACGCTGCATTGTGGCTACCGCCTCCAGTGAAACCACCACAGATCAATTCCCGCGTTGCGGCATCGCCAGCGGCGTAGAGTCCCGACACTGAGCTGGCGCAGGTGTCATCAACAATCCGAATGCCGCCCGTTCCGCGCACCGTACCCTCCAGGCGCAGCGTTACCGGGAATCGCTGGGTAAAGGGGTCGATGCCTACCCGATCGAAGGGCAGAAAGAAATTCGGCTGGGCCGCTCTCATCGCCACCTGATCCTGCTCATTGGCTTTGTCGAGAATGGCGAACACGGGCTGAGTCATCAGCGTTTGGGCAATCACCCCTCTTCCCTTCTGAGAGCCTGCTCCTGGGATCGGATTGCCGTCTTCATAGGTGAAGGTTGCCCAGTTGTAAAACAGCGTTTTGGTGACGGAGGCAAAGGCGGGAGAGATACCGTAGGCGTTGGAGAACTCCATGCCTGACATTTCTGCTCCGGCTTCGGCTGCCATCAGATAGCCGTCGCCCGTCAGAACGTTGCAGCCCAGCGCTTTACTGAGGAATGCACAGCCTCCGGTGGCGATGATAACTGCGATCGTACGCACGCACCATTTCTCCCCCGTCTGCCGACTGATCCCGGTCGCGCCTGCTACCGCACCTGTTGAATCAACCAGAAGTTCCAGCGCCGGGGAATGATCCAGAACTTTGACTCCTGCTCGCTTCACCTGCTGCCGCATCAGCCTCATATAGTCAGGCCCCTGGAGCGATCGCCGATAGGGTTTGCCCTCGTCGTCTGTGGGAAACGGATAGCCCCACTCCGCCAGGAGGTCAATATTGGCGTAGGTGCGATCGAGAACGCGCATCATCCAGTTTCGGTCTGCCAGATGCCCGCCCAGGATTTCCCGACTCGCCATTGCTGCCTCGCGCGCCTCAGGGTGGGGAGGCACATACCAAACCCCTGTACCCGCCGCTGCGGTTGCCCCCGATGTACCACAGTAACCTTTTTCAACCAGTACGACGCGGGCACCGGATGCTGCGGCACGCCACGCCGCCCAGGTCCCTGCTGGACCTCCACCGATCACCAGGACATCGGCTTCCAGGTTCAGGTCAAACTCGGTGCTGGCAAACCTGTGTGGGTTGAGCTGAGTGGAACTCATCGATTCATCCTCAAAGTGCTGCAATGTGCAAGGGTTGTGAAGCGCGTATTGTTGAGAATCGGAGGCTTCAAAAATCATCGATATATCTACCGATATACCGTATATTCTGCTGAGAAGTGTACGGCACTCCTTCAAAAAACGCAAGTCAGAAAGAATGGAGATGCGATCGCCCTTTACAGACGCTTAAATGCCGCAGAGGACGCAAAGATTCTACTCTGTGTCCTCTGCCTCTACGGTAAACCCAGTTTAGTTCAGCGGATGCTGAAGCAACATCAAGTCCGTTTCAACACCTCTGCGGGTAAGAGCTTACTGTATTCTTCCTGCGTTAAGAAGCCTACCTTCACGTCTACTTGCTTCGGAATCAGCTTCTCACCAAACCACTTGTCTGCAACATTCTGCTGCTTCTCAACAATCTGTTCAGTAATTGGTCGGATCCCCCACTCCGTCTTGTCGTAAATCTTTTCAAGGATTTCGGGCGGAAGCTGGGTAACCGGAGCCAGCAATTCGGTGATCTCCTTGCGGTTTTCTTTGGCCCACTGTTCAGTCTTATCAAGTTCTTCAAAGAAGACTTTCAGCACTTCTGGATGTTTCTCGTAGAACTCGCGGCGGGTGGAGTAGAAGTTCGTCGTATCCCGCAGTCCGTTGCCACCGTCCAGAATCGGCCGACCAATGCCCTTTTGTACTGTCCGACTGACAAACGGTTCCCAGATAAACCAGGCATCCACTCGCTTTTCGCTGAAAGCAACGTTAGCATCGGGAGGAGGGAGAAACACGGATTCCACATCGCTGAGCTTTAATCCAGCCTTATCTAACGCTCTTAGCAGCAGGTAATGACCAATGGATGCTTTTTGGAAGGCAACGCGCTTGCCTTTCAAATCTTCAATCTTTTGCGCTGAAGAACTGGCTGGCACCAGCAAGGAAATCAACTTGCCGTTGACGGGGGTTGCTGAAAGATAAACCAGTGGCGCGTTCGCTGCCTGGGCAAAAATGGGTGGTGATTCTGCTGTAGAAGCAAGGTCTAGATTGCCTGCATTCAAGGCTTCCAACTGCTGGGGACCTGCCGCGTACTCATCCCAGGAAACTTTAAAGCCCAGAGGCTCCAAAGCTTTTTCTAAGGTGCCTCGCTTTTCCAGTGCCGCCAGCGCCGTTAACTGTTTCGATCGCACAACGTGAAACACGTTTTCGCCAGAAGTTGGACTCGCCTGTGCAACTGGGCTGGCAGCAGGGCTGGATGCCGGAGCAGCAGACGGGGATTGGGATGCACTGGGTTGCTGCGAAGTGCAACTCATCAGCGTTGTGGATGCCACCAAGAAGTATCCCGCCAGAAACAGGAAAGCCCGTCGAGTAAATCGCTGTTTCAGCCAGTACTTAATTTTTTCTTTCAACTTGTTCATCAGTTAGTTGCTCCTTGTACAGAGTCGAGATGTTGATGCTCCAGGACTCTTCGCAGGAGTTGCGTTCGAATCAATCACTCTGAAGCATTTTTCAAGATCTACGGTCGTCAACACTGGATTTTCACTCTTTCAGCTACAGCATTTTGCGCTGAAATAAACCCTTTTTTTGAGAGCGGCACGGAGCACGGCTCTCAAAAAATTCGGTCCTCGCGTGCTTGCAAAACGCTGTAAATGGTCAGGTGTCAATCCTTAAAATCGTCCACAAAAACATGAGGAAATGTAGGGCAGGAACTACCTTACAAGGAGCCTACCCTACGAGTCGTGAGGACATAAATTCAAGAAACAGTACAAATAACTGTTTCGTAGACACTGAAGAGAAGAGATAGGTTTTTCCGAGACTCATAAAGCTAAATCTACTAAAAAACTATAGATTTTTAGTGGATTTAGCTTTATTAGAGGATATCATGCCACAAGTATCCAGGTAAAACAAGTAAATTTTTGACAAGAAGATGAGGTAGCTTGAATCACATTTGTGATCCTAAAAACAATTTACAGGCACCTTATTTACACAGTGAATTTCATTGCGCTGAGTCGTCATTTTCAAGTCAAATCATCCTATCTTGACCAAAAAACGGCCTCTATACTGATAAGCTCAAAGATAAATAATTTTCCACATCGGCCTTAAACGGCTCTGAGCGGGCCGCAGCTACCCCTCCTCTCCCCAACCATCCCACAAATCGGATAGGACTGTATATATGAGATATAACCAGCTTGGAGATAGCGATCTCAAGGTTTCTGAAATTTGTCTGGGGACAATGACTTACGGCGAACAGAACACCCTTGAGGAAGCACACCAGCAGCTTCACTATGCCGTTGAACAGGGGATTAATTTTATTGATACAGCAGAAATGTATCCCGTACCAACTCGCGCTGAGACCTACGGCTCAACGGAAGCATTCATTGGGGAATGGCTCAAGCATCAACAGCGCGATCGCCTCATCATTGCAACAAAAATTGCGGGTCCCGGACGAGGATTTCAGTGGGTCCGGGATGGGGCAAAGGCGATCGACCGCGACAACATCAAGCAGGCCGTTGAGGATAGCTTGAAACGGCTCCAGACAGATTACATTGACCTGTATCAAATTCACTGGCCTGATCGCTCTGTCCCAATTTTTGGTCAGACTGCTTTTGATCCCAACCAGGAGCGACAAACGGTTCCCATTGCAGAGCAGCTTTCAGTTTTTGCCGATCTCATTCAGGCTGGGAAAATCCGCTATATCGGTTTGAGCAACGAAACCCCCTGGGGGATTGCTGAGTTCAGCCATGTCGCGAAGCAATTGAACTTACCCAAAGTGGTTTCCATCCAAAATGCGTATAGTCTGATCAACCGGGTGTTTGAGTCGTCACATGCAGAAGCCAGCTATCGAGAAAATGTTGGACTGCTGGCCTATAGTGCGTTAGGGTTTGGCTTACTCACCGGGAAGTATTTACCCGGACAACCGGGTAAAGGCAGAATTACCCTGTTTCCAGGCTTTGGCCAGCGCTATCAAAAACCCAATGTGGAAGAAGCTGTATCCGCCTATGTGGCCCTGGCTCAGCGGTATCACTTGAGTCCCGCAACGTTGGCGATCGCCTTCGCCCGCAGCCGCTGGTTTGTCGCCAGCACGATCATCGGCGGTACAACGCTGGAACATCTGAAGGAAAACCTGGACAGCCTGAAGGTCGAGCTTTCACCAGAAATTCTGGCAGAGATCGATGCCATTCATGCGCGGTATCCCAATCCTGCTCCCTGACGCATCTTTTTCATGACTGCTCCGCAACACGATCCGTATGCCGCTTTGCGGTTTCGCAACTACCGTCTGGCCTTTGCGGGCTATGTTCTGGCCTCAATGGGCTATCAGATGCAGAATGTGGCCATCGGCTGGGAGCTATACGAGCGCACCAATAGCGCGCTCATCCTGGGCGGAATTGGACTCGTACAGGTGATCCCGGTGATTCTCCTGACCCTACCCGCAGGACACGCCGCCGATCGCTTCGATCGCAGGCAGGTGATTATCTGGACACAGGTGATGCTGGCTCTCTGCTCCGTGGGTTTGGCAGTGCTGTCTTACCACCAGGAGTCCATTGCGCTGATTTACACCTGTCTGCTGCTGGTGGGAGTTGCCAGAGCGTTTAACCAGCCCGCCAGCGATGCACTGCTGCCCCAACTGGTGCCCCTCTCTGTTTTTGGCAACGCTGCCACCTGGAACAGCAGCGCGTTTCAGCTTGCCAGCGTCATTGGTCCAGCAGTCGGCGGCGTTCTACTGGCGGTTCAAAATCGCGCCGCAGAAGTTTATCTCGTTGATGCCGCACTCTCGATGATGCGTGTGCTGCTGGTTGCCCTGATTGTGGTGCAGCCAATCGTTCGTGTGGTTCACACTGTCACCCTGAAGAGTTTACTGGGGGGTGTGCGGTTTGTTCGCCAGAATCAGGTGATCTGGGGCGCGATCGCCCTGGATATGTTCGCCGTGCTGATGGGGGGTGCGGTCGCCCTGCTGCCCATTTTTGCCAGGGATATTCTTCATGTAGGGCCAACCGAGCTGGGCTGGCTGCGGACGGCTCCGTCGGTAGGTGCGATCGCCATGGCAATTCTGCTGGCGTATTTGCCTCCCCTACAGCACGCAGGTCAGGCCCTGCTATGGTCTGTTGCAGGGTTTGGGCTGGTGACCATTGCGTTTGGATTATCGCAATCGCTCTGGCTGTCTCTGGTCACGTTAGCCCTGAGTGGAGCGCTCGACAATATCAGCGTCGTCATTCGTCATGCTCTGGTGCAAATTCGCACGCCTGATGAGCTGCGGGGCCGAGTGTCTGCGGTTAACAGCGTATTTATTGGTATTTCCAACGAGCTGGGGGCATTTGAATCGGGTCTGGCGGCTGCTTTGTTAGGACCTGTCTTTGCGGTTGTTACGGGTGGCATTGGGACGATTATCTCTGTGATTGTGATCGCTGCCGTTGCGCCGGAGATTCGCAAATTGCGAGCCTTAGATGAACAGCTTGTGCTTGACTCTCCCCCGCATGAATGACGGGGGATTCTCAGAGCATGCTAGGCAACGGGCTGAAGCCGCGTTGCTCCGCTTTTCCCTTGAGCTGTCACCCACAACTTAATGCGGGTGGGGGCAGTCAATGACCCCCTACCAACTCCGCTCAGACTCAATCCAAGCATCGTCGCTACTTTACGCAGGATGTTGGCAGCGCCATTACAATCCGCGTTGATGTACCAGTTCTGAGCAGTCCTGAACAAGCCTCGCTTCGTCCGCTTCCCCGATGACTTCCAGCTATCAGGTTTTTCACCGAATGTCGGCAAAAAGTCATCATCCACAAACGACGCTTGAGAGGTATACGACTCCTCAGTTTCAACAAACTCTATCCCATGCTGCTCTGCTAACT
>JBIKWV010000074.1:0-10259 GCA_044356135.1 Elainellaceae cyanobacterium | reverse complement strand
CTCGACCAACGCTGTCTGGTTTGCCGACCAGGCCGAATGGCTGGCCTGCCTCTCCTGGGATATCCACCAGGGCATTGCCCATGACCGCTGGTGGTGGCAGAGCTGGTTACAGCGCCGATCGCACCTGAACATACCCGATGCCCTGATGCAACTGTGGCAACCAGACGTGCAGTGGTTACCCCAAACCCTGACGCTGCTCTACGAAAAGCACCGCTCCGGTTTGCGGTCTTTGTTGACCCGCCTCGCCCCAGACCAGGTCAGCCGACTGCGGCAAGATGTGGCCCTGGCCTACGGGCTTGCCCCAACCCTGCCAGTTGAGGCGATCGCCCATCGGTTGGAGAGAACGCTACCCGCCCCACTCCGGGCTATGACCGCTTCCCTAGCCGAGGAGACTCAAGCCCTGGTGGTTCTATGCCACACGCTGCTGCATGGGCCTCAAGCCTTAGGCTCCCTCTGCCAAGGTTCTGCCTTGCCCGAGACTGAAACGCCCGCTCCACCCTCAGGAACTGAACCTGGCATTTCCCCTAAGGATCAAGACCCCACGCAACCTGAGGCTGTAACTGAGGTTCTCTACGCTGAACCGACAGAAATTCCACCGGCAGGAACTATATCCAAGAACGATCTGCCCCAATCAACCGATCGCCTACCGCTCACCCCTCCCCAGTCGGATGTCGCTCCTCCCCGGTCTGACCGGGGAGACCTGCCCCCGGCCCGGCCCCGAATTGTGTCCATGGCGGTCATCCCTCCTGAGCCTGCCGTGACATCAAGTGCTGGGCCGTCAGCGAAACCTGCTGAAGTCGATACGGTCCAGCCTGATGCTACAGAGGCTGTCGGTTCATTACCCTTTGTGGCCGAATCAGGTATTGCCACCGGAATTGGCGGAATATGGTACTTGGTGAACGTGCTCGTGGATTTAGACTGGGTACCCACCGAGGAAGTGCTGAATAGGTGGCACAAACTCCAGGGGTTGGCCCAGGCGTTCCTGGGGGGCAGCGGCGATGGACAGCCCTCACCCCCAACCCCTCTCCCTCAGGGAGAGGGTAGTAGCCCTAACGTTGGTGCTGACGGCATTGGACGGCCCCCCGGTTTGCCGGATGTGGTCTGGGGAGTGCTGGCGGGACTAGCGGAGGACGAGGTACCCGAAGCTGTTTTGGATCGGTGGGTCAATACGGCCCTGCCCCAGGTGGACCGTTACCTGAGCGATCGCCTGGAGTTGCCTGAATCGCCGCGCGAGGTCATGGCAGCGATTCTGCGGGAACCGGCCACCCTGTACGTCACCCGCACCCACATTGATGTGCTGTTCAGCCTGGAGCAAATTCGGCTGGATGTGCGGATGGCCGGACTGGATCGCGACCCGGGCTGGGTGCCGGAGCTGGCCCGTGTCATTGCCTTTCATTACGAGTGAGGAGGGAGCCATGCTCTTCAGCAAGAATCCTGCCCAAATTCATCTCGACTACTGGCTGGATGCCGCCATCACCAACGTGGCCGCCTACCTGGTGAATGTCGGGGGCGAAGAAGAACTCGAAATCCGTCGCTTTTTGGTACCCTACCTCGACACCATCCGTACCCATTGCCCCCATACCCAGTCCTGGGACGAACTGGACCTGGCCTGGCAGGCCCAGGTAGAAGCCTGGGACGCTGAACAGCAGGATAAACTCACCTTGCCCCTGGTGCGGTTGCGGCAGGCTGGGCTGACCAATGACCATCTGCGCATTCTGATGCTGGTGGGGCTGGTGGAGAAGGATGCCCGGTTTGGTGCCCTCTATGGCATGCTGTATCCCCTGCCCGATGACCTGCACCTGAGCCTGGGCCTGCTGGATGACCTGCTGCGCTACAACCGGGTCGAGCCCCTCGGCCCCACCTGGCCCCTGGTGCAGGATCTAGAGCAGCGGGGGCTAATCACCCTGCAACACCCAGAGCGGCCCCGGGCGGCCCGTACCGCCAGCATCCCCACCCCAGTCTGGGAAGCTCTTGCGGAAGAGCCAATGGTGCCAACGACCCTGTGCCTGCATCATTTGCCCCGAGAAACAAACGCTGAACCCAACTTTGAATCCTTTGAGCAACTCAAAGGCCGACTCCCCCCCGATCTGCTAGACCAGCTCCAACGCTTGCCGGACTTAGTGGAACGGGGCCTGACCCGGGGCGTGATCTTGCGAGGAATGCGGGGCAGCGGCCAGCTCCAGGCCCTGAAGGCTCTGGCCGAATTGATGGAGCGGGATGTGTTGTACTTGCAGCGCCCCGATGAGGCTGACCTGCCTAGCCTGTGCCGTTTGTTGGGTCCCCTGGCGGTGCTGCGCCACGCCCTACCCATTATTGAGATGGAGCTGGCTCCCGGTGCCCAGGTCACCCTGCCGCCCCTGGCGGGCTACAAAGACCTGTTTGGCCTCATCCTCACCCACGAAGGCAGCGTGGTGGGGTCTCAGGTGGAAGGCTGCCTCACCCTGGAGGTGCCGGTGGCCAAACGCCCTGCCCGACAACAGCAGTGGCAGCAGGTGCTGGGGGTGAGGGGCAATGGCAATCAAACTGTGATTGATACCGTCAGCCAGAATTATCATTTGACCCTGGGTACGGTCACCCAGGCGGGACCGCTGGCCCAGGCCTATGCAGCCCTGCATGACCGTTCCCAGGTATCCATCGAGGATGTGCAGGCGGCCTGCCGTGCCCTCAACCAGCAGAGCCTGGAGAATCTGGCGAACCGGGTCCCTACGCAATTTGACGACGACCGAGAGACCGAGGAAACCTCCAGCCTTACTGAGGCAGAGTTGGATCTCTGGCCGCACCTGATCGTTTCTCCCCAGACCCAGCGAGCCCTGGAAACGCTGGTACAGCGCTGCCGCTATCGGGAAGCCCTGCTAGACCATCTGGGGCCAGGGTTTGCGGGCACCTCACGAGGGGTGAAGGCGCTCTTTAGCGGCGTCAGCGGCACCGGCAAGACCCTGGCGGCGCGGATTGTGGCGACCCGCTTGGGGTTGGATCTGTACCGGGTGGATTTATCGTCGGTGATTAGCAAATACATTGGCGAGACCGAACGCAACCTCAGCCAGCTCTTTGCCCGAGCGGAAGAACAAGACATTGTGCTGCTGCTGGATGAGGGTGACTCTCTGCTCACCTCCCGCACCGATGTCAGCAACTCCAATGACCGCTACGCCAATATGGAAACTAACTACCTGCTGCAGCGGTTAGAGCAGTACGACGGCATTATTTTGATCACCACCAATGTCCCCCGCAATATCGACACCGCTTTCCAGCGGCGGATTGATGTCTCGATTGACTTTAGCCTGCCCGATGCCGAGCAACGGTACAAGCTGTGGCACCTGCACCTGCCCGACGCCCAAAAGCAAGCGGTGAGCAAGTCTTTTTTGCACGAGATCGCCCTGCGTTGCCAGCTCAGCGGTGGTCAGATCCGCAATGCGGCACTCCATGCCACGGTGCTGGCGGTGGACAAGCAGACCAAAATCAATGACGAGTTTTTAAGAGCCGGTATCCAGCGCGAATATAGCAAAATCGGGGCCAGCGCCCCACTGAATTAGGGAGAGCCAACCATGCGGCGACAGGTCATCCATGCCCAACGGCAAAAAACTACTCCCCATAGCCATCACCCCGAGTCGCCCCAGCGAACCCGCTCTCCGATTTCGCCCCTGGCCATGCGCACACCGCTGGTGCAACCCAAGCTGACAGTGAACCCACCCGGAGACCGCTACGAGCAAGAAGCCGACGAAATGGCCAATCGGGTCATGCGGATGCCCGAGCCGGAGTCGCAACGGCCAGAGGATGAAGACCAATCGCTGCAACGGCAGCCGCTGATGAGTCAGATTACGCCAGTGGTACAGCGGCAGGAGAACCCGGAAGAAGAAACCGCTCAAACCCTGCAACGGCAAGACGAAGAAGCGGAAACCGCTCAAACCTTACAACGAAACGAAGACGCGGAAGAGGAAGCAGCGCAGACCCTGCAACGAAACGAAGAACCGGAAAAGGAAACTGCCCAAACACTTCAACGGCAGGAAGAACCGGAAGAAACTGCCCAAGCCAAAGCCGTTCCTGGACAGGCTCCCAAAATTTCACCCAGTGTGGAAAGTCGGATTCAGTCCCAGCGAGGGGGTGGGCAACCGCTGCCAGACTCAACCCGTGCATTCTTTGAACCTCGGTTTGGGGCGGACTTCAGCGGGGTGAGAGTACATACAAATGCTGAAGCCAATAGTTTGTCTAGCGAAATCAATGCCCGTGCTTTTACCGTCGGGAAAGACATTTTTGTGGGTTCCGGGCAATACAACCCCGACTCCAGTGATGGGCGGCAACTGTTGGCCCATGAGCTGACCCATACGGTGCAACAGGGGGCCAGCCTGCAACGCAAACCGAATATCTCCTCTATCAGCACTCACACTGTACAACGAGGGGTCTGGTCTCGGGTCAAGGAGAAAGCGGTTCGCAAATTCAAACAAGGACTCAATTGGCTGGTGGAACGGACTATCCCCGGTTATACCTTGCTGAACGTATTTTTAGGCAAAAACCTAATTACCGGAGATGCCGTGGCTCGTTCTGGGGTCAACTTGATCAAGGGGTACATGCGGCTGAATCCGGTGAGCGGTTCAATTTTGCTGAGCGAACTAGAAGAGACAAAGTCATTACCCGAAGCTGGGAAATGGGTTGAAGAAAGAGTCGCCAAATTGGGCATTTACTTTAACGATATTGCCCGTCGCCTAAAGTTGACATGGGAGGAAATTTCGATTCCGAAAGGGATTGAAGGCAATGTCAAAGTCTTCATTAAACATCTGGGACCGGTATTTGACAAAATATTGGCTCTCTCCAGTATGGTTATGGAGAAGGTCAAAGAGTTGCGGTTTGAAGCCGCTTTGCGATTGGTGCGTGCCACAGAATTGCTAGAGGCACTGAAACAAGACCCCAAAGCCTTTAAGAAAGCAGTAGATGATCCGAAGGCTGTTCTGAAGCAGTTTATGGTGGGGGCACTAAAACAGGGCTTTACTCGGTTCAAAGACAACTTCATTGGCCACTTCAAAAATGCCCTGCTGGGTTGGCTGTTTGGCAAAGCGGCGGAGATGGGCGTGGAGATGCCCAAGAAGTTTGATGTAACTGGTCTGTTTTCATTAGTTGCTCAACTTGTTGGAGCGACCTATCAGAAGATTCGAGCCAGGGTAGTCAAGCGCTTGGGACCCAAAGGTGAAATGCTTGTTTCCAAGCTGGAGCAAACCGTTGCCTTTGTTAAAGACCTGGTGACTAAAGGACCTATCGCCTTGTGGGAGTTGGTTAAAACCTCCCTGAGTAATTTTAAGGAGATGATTGTCTCTCAGATTGCCTCTCTGGTTAGTATGGAGATCATCAAAACAGCTGTGGCCAAGCTGCTGTCTATGCTGAACCCGGTGGGAGCTCTGGTGCAACTGGCACTGACGCTGTATCGGGTGATTAAGTTCTTTATCGACCAATGGGAAATGATCAAGTCAGTCGCAACAGGCATTTTGAAAGCAATTGGAATGGTGGCGCTCAATAAAATTGACTCTGCAGCGAAGTCTGTGGAGTCAGTTTTGGCAACGGGCATCAAGTTGATCATCAGTTTCTTGGCACGGATTTTTAATTTGGGTGGACTTGTCGATAAGGTCAAGACACTAATCAAGAAGATTTCTGACTGGGTTCAGAAGCCGATCGGCGCGGTGATTGACTTAATTGTAATCACGGGCAGAAAGCTCTTGGGATCGGCGAGCTTTCTTTCCAAGAAAGCTGTTGGAGCTATCAAGAATCTGTTCAGTTTATTTAGAGTCCAGAAAAGCTTCTCAACAAACAATAATGAAACACACATGGTTTTCTTGGAACCCAAAGGTAAAGATCAAGGTGAAGTATTCATTCAGTCTCAAAAAGTTTCCCTTGCGAATTTAATGAAGACTAAAAAAGTGGAGCTTGAAAAGCTTCCTGATGGAAGCGTAAAAACTAGAAAGAAGAATGCACTGGATGCAGTTGCAAGAGATTCCAAAGAGATTAATAGCCTCATAAAAGTTTTAGTCCATCTTCCAGGAACTCCTGAGAGCAAGAGTCAGAGAAAAGAGCTAAGAAGCATAAGAGAAATCTTTGGAAGACTTGCTGTCAACTTGGCAATTTTAGGTATTTCCTCCACTATTGCTCAGGGTGAATTGCCGAAAACAATTGTAGATATTCAATCATCTGCTGGAAAAGCCAAAAAAGTTGTTGCCGATCCCTTAACCAAAAAAGAAGGCAATGAAAAAGGATCACAACCCTATGAGGATCCTCGAGGATGGAATTTAATTAGAGGAATTGATGATTATGAGAGTAAATATGTGAGATTGCATCTTCTAAGTAGTCGGCTTCATGGACCTGGTAAAGCTACCAATCTTACTCCTGGCAGGAAAGTTGAAAATACCTATATGGAAGTAAATTCCGAAAAGCCGGTCTATAGGCTAATACAGCAGAACAAAGTTCTTTGGTATGAGGCGGAAATTACTAGTTATCGAAGTAAAGCTGGATTGACGAATTTTGCTACGAGTATAAAAGTTAGATTTGGTTTAAAGGCAAAAAATGCAAGTGGCTTATGGGTAAGAGTTTCAGGAACAGAACATGAAAGAGTTTATCAGGTGAGCTTGCCTGATGAGCTTGTCTAGTAACTACTATGGTCTTTAGTGCAATTACCGCTTTTGCACGGTGCGTTAATGAAATGTAACGTACCAAACCAGCCGATAAAGTGCTCAACCAGCGACATCGTTACCCATGAATATTCAGGAACATAATCAATGATACGACTCGCAGTGCGCACCCCACGCCACAAAACCACCCACCACTCACTGCCCCATCCCAAGTTGACCCAGCGTTCCCGAGCCTCGATCTCGCCCCTTGCCCTGCGCACTCCATTGGTTCAACCCAAGTTGACTATTACTGTTCAGTTAAAGCATCAACAGGCTCTTCCTACTGATCTGCAAGAAAGGATAAACCGGATCGAGGGCTTAATAAGGAAAAACTGGGAAAAATATATTGACGCAGCAAAATTTAAATCTCCACTCAGAACAAGAGTTAAATTGTATGAAAATAAAAATTAATTGATTAGCGCAAAGATAGAGCATGCTTCGCAACTGGCAGAGCGCTATATTAAACAAGGAAAAGGAAAGAAAAGTCTTGAGGCTATTTATTTTAGAGACTTTTTAAAGATGCTAGGAGGAGAAGAAGTCCCAGCATTCTACAACGCCATTACCGAAAAATTACATATCACCTCAGACCTGGTGGGCATGATTGCTCATGAAGCTCTTCATTACTATAGCTCTCCAAGCTTTAAGGCTATCTTTGGTCATGATATAGATGAAGGAATGACACAATACTTGACTGAAGAAATTGAAAATGATTATAACCGTGCCTATTCAAGTTCCTCGGAAAGTGGATTTCTCAGGCTGATGACGGACTATACCAGTAGAGCAGAAGCTATTAAGACTGCTTTGAAAGCGTCATCAAGATTTCAGAAAGATGTTTTCAAAGGCTATTTTAAGGGTGATAGGAGAATCTTAAAAAAGATAAAATCAGTCATACTAAAGGCCAAAAAAATCATGGCAAAATCTTAACATCTAAAGAGTAAGTCATTAAATTATCTCCGCTCATCTCGATAACGTCCTGGATCGGCAAATAGTATCTATGGACCAGTGCGATCGCCCTCGCCGCAGGTTGAATTGAAGAATTAAACCCAATACCCATAAGCCTTTCGGGTCACACGCCATAATATTTTAACCTTTGTTTTTATTGGGTTTTGCCACCGCGCAGCCCAACCTCCCATCTCTGCCAAACCAACACCTTTAGCGCCGCGTAACCCATGCGGTGCAAGGTTTGCAGTGCGATCGTCTCAAGGGAAAGAGTGATCGCGGAGTAGACGCGACTCAAGCACCAGCGAGGGTTGCAAGTCGGCAAAGGGAGTAACCAATGCGATCGCGGGTGTAATGGCTCAAGGGATGAAAAATACGATTCTACTTGGCAGACACGGTGCGATCTCGGGGTGAACTCAGAGAGTGCGATCGACCTGAAAATCCGAATGCGAATTGATAGCATATGCGCTATCATGGCGGCATGTCTACCAGAATCGTTATCGACACCAGCGTTTTCATCAGCGCCCTGATTGGCCCGACTGGCCCCAGTCGAGAACTGATTCGGCGTTGCCTCATGGGTGACTACCAACCCCTGATGGGCAATGCTCTATTTTGTGAATACGAATCTGTTACCACCAGAGACAACGTTCTTGCCCAATGCCCTCTCACCCAACCTGAAATATTGGCCTTGTTCCAGGCCCTCATGAGCGTTAGCAAATGGATTTTCATTTACTACACATGGCGTCCCAACCTAAAAGACGAAGCCGACAATCACCTCATTGAACTAGCCGTTGCTGGCAACGCTGAAATCATAGCCACCAATAACGTCAAAGACCTGAAGAATTCCGAATTGCTATTTCCTGATTTGATGATTTTGAAACCAGAAGATGTCCTGAGGAGGTAATTACCATGGCAACGCTAACGATTCGCCTACCAGACGATAAACACGAGCGCCTAAAAGAGTTGGCTCAAAGTCGGGGAATTAGTATCAATAAGCTGATCGAAGAGCTATCTACCATTGCACTGGTTGAGTTTGATGCGTTTACCCGATTCAAAGCCATGGCAGCCATGGGAAATCCCCAAGAAGGCTTAAGACTCTTGGAAAAATTAGATGCACTCACTAAGCCAGAGGCTCATCAGTAATAAGGGGGCCCGCATTGGGGCGTTGGTAAGCGGGCGATCGCCTAGCCAATCTAATACAATAAGGGGAATCTGCCCCGTAGACTCAATCATGACTCAAAGCCTGGCCATTTCCAAAAATATTCTCACAATGGCTGCCGTCCAACAGCGATTTGGCCTAGTCCCTAGCTCAGATTCGCAATTCTTCTCAGAATGGGCTAGCAACTTACCAGCGTTAACTCCAGCTGAAATAGATACCCTCGACCAAATGAAAGCTCGGTTCGATCGCCACAGAAACCAAGGCCCACTCGCTGAGGGCACCATTAATCAACTCCTCATTTCCCCCCTACTTACCCTGGCAGGTCTATACGACGAACCATTCTTCGTCTCCACAGAACCCAGCCTGGAAATTCAACTGGAAGACCAAGACGAAATCCTACGCGGACGCATCGATACTCTCATTGTTCAGCAGCAATTTTGGGTACTTGTGATTGAATCTAAATCAACCATTGCCTTTTCGATCGCCCTGCCCCAGGCCCTAACCTACATGATGGCCAACCCCCACCCCGATCGCCCAGTCTATGGTCTAATCACCAACGGCGATGAATTCATGTTTATCAAAATGCTGACCCAAGGATTACCCCAATACGACCTCTCCAACGTCTTCTCATTACTAATTCCCCGCCGCAACCAACTGTACGACATCCTTCAAATTCTCAAGCAAATTCGGCAGATCATGCTGCCATCTTAAAACTGATTCATTGGATGCGATCGCCCAACACACCAGCCTGGTGATCTCCTGGCTGAAGATGGAGCTGCGATCTCCACCTGACACGAGGTTGGGCAACTGACGAAGATACCAGCCTAGCCACGACTGGCAGCATATCTCTTTAGTTTTCGTTGCTGTTCTCAATAGGGATTATATTTTTCGAGGTGCTTGCAATCTGGCTTTCAGGGAGAAGGTCTTTGAAAAGCTCATCTCTGATGGAGTTTAGCGCAGCATAATATGATTCCGAAAATTCGGATTTAAATTTACTTTTAGAAGGTTCAGATTCACTTGTAGAGGATTTAATTTTGGCTTTTCTAATAAAGTCTCTTAGCTCAGGAAACTCTCCCTCTGATATGTCAAATACCTCTTGGTTTGAGGGAAGCTTGTACTCGAATTCCTTGATGAGTTTATTGAGGTATTCTGCCATCTTCTCAATGTTATTTTCTACAGATTCATCAAGCAGACCAAGCTTCTTCCCAAACTCTGCTTCACTTTTATATCTTTCTAATTTGACTTCAACATCATTGAGTTCTTGAAGACTTTCCTTATACAAACTAACATTCATCTTTCTCCCATATTTGTAGTTAGGATCTCGAAGATTTTTATCAATACTCTGCGCACGTAAACTACGCCGCACTTTCTTTGCGCGTGAGTAAAGCTCCGCCAATCCTTCTGTTAAATGATCAAATAAAAATTCCCGGCGTGCAACCCACTTGTTTCTCCTTTTTTCAACCGCTTCAGCTAACTCACTCCTTCTTTTTTCAAACGCTTCAACCAATTTGTAAAAA
>JBIKWV010001059.1:0-2861 GCA_044356135.1 Elainellaceae cyanobacterium | reverse complement strand
TAGTCTGTGGCTGAAGTCCATATGCCATCTCGTAGGGTGGGCATCTTGCCCGCGCAGTCTAGAAGCCTGCACTACGGATGGGATGCGAACTTAATCCGCAGCGTACTAGAGCGAGAAACGCAATAGCTAGATTACCCATCACCCAACCACCAAAGACGACATCTCCCGCCCATTGTCTTCGCTGCTTGAGGAATACTCAAACGCCACAGTAGCGTTTTCACGGCTGCCGGAGTTTTCTGAAGTCTGAGCAGTACTCTTCAGATGATTGAGAGTGTCTACAAAATCGCGAATGCCCTGGAACTTGCGGTATACAGAGGCAAATCGGATGTAGGCGACCTCGTTGACGTTCTGCAATCGTTGCAGCACCAGTTCCCCAATCTCGTTACTGGGCACCTCGCGCACCGATCGCTGCTGGAGTTCTGCCTCGATCTCATCCACCAGGTTTTCCAATGCCAGCGGCGAAACGCCCGTCTTTTCGCAGGCGCGGGTGATGCCTCGCAGTAGCTTAGAGCGATCGAAAGACTCGCGATCGCCATTTCGCTTCAACACAACGACTGGCACAAATTCGATGCGCTCATAGGTGGTGAATCGGCGATTGCAGCGGAGACATTCTCTGCGGCGACGGACACTCTGCCCCGACTCCGCAGAGCGCGACTCTAACACCCGGTTATCTGGAAACTGACAAAAAGGACACCGCATGGGAAAAACCCTGGCGTAAGTAAGGTGAGTATTAATTATGGCAAAACCTGAGCTATATCAAAACCCTCGAACCACTGAAGTTCAACGGATTTTGGCTAGCTCAGGTGAAGAAAAACGGTTCGATCGCCCCAATACAGGAGGGGTCACGCACTCAAACCTAGTCTTTCTTTTGAATACGGGGAGGCTCACGGAAGGCGATTGCAAAGAACAACAATCCCAGAGTACAGATCAGAATGAAAACGTAAACTAGAGCTTCCATAGCACAAATTCCTAACTGCCAGGATCAATTAACAGTCTATACCGTTTCTGCAAAAGTTCATTCTTTTATGCGATCGCGCTTCAAAAAATGAATAAGCAGACAATACAAACCAATTCTAGTACAGCGAAACAAAAGTTTTTTAAGGGATTAAGAGGGAAGATCTCCTTCTTTGGGCTTCACTCCCAACCCCCATATTGCAGAACTTATGTATTCACAACACCAGGGCGGAAAAGTGAAAGGGCTGGAAGCAATTGAGCGATCTTGAAGAAGCCCAACTGCTTCCAGGAAAGAAGCGTTAGACGGCCTCTTTCTTCCGGGTAGTCTTGTCACCCACTTTCTGGAAGAAACCCCACTCCACTTGCTCTTCGGACAGATCAGGGTCAACCCCAGCGAACACGTCGCGGAACAGCGTCCGGGAACCGTGCCAGATGTGGCCGAAGAAGAACAGGAGTGCGAACACAGCGTGACCGAAGGTGAACCATCCGCGTGGGCTGGTGCGGAACACACCATCAGAGTCCAGGGTTTCGCGGTCAAACTCGAAGAGTTCTCCGAGCTGTGCCTTACGAGCGAATGCCTTCACCTGTGCCGGATCCGTAAAGGTCTGGCCACCCAGAGCGCCACCGTAAATGGTTGCGGTAACGCCGGCTTGCTCGAAGCTATACTTCGAATCGGCACGACGGAAGGGGATGTCTGCCCGAACGATGCCATCGCTATCGGTCAGGATCACCGGGAAGTTCTCGAAGAAGTTGGGGATACGGCGAACGGTCAGCACGCGACCTTCGGCATCCTTAAACTCAGCGTGGCCAAGCCAGCCCTGAGCAATTCCATCGCCTTTGTTCATCTGGCCAGTACGGAACAGACCACCCTTCGCAGGATTGTTTCCTACGTAGTCGTAGAACGCAAGCTTTTCAGGGATGTTGGCATAAGCCTGAGCAGGAGTCAGACCCTCTGCCTCATCAGCCTGTACGCGACGGACAATTTCCTGCTGGAAGTAGCCGGCATCCCACTGGTAGCGGGTCGGACCAAACAGCTCGATGGGGGTCGCAGCGCTGCCGTACCACATGGTTCCGGCGACCACGAAGGCAGCAAAGAACACAGCCGCAATACTGCTGGACAGAACCGTCTCGATGTTCCCCATGCGCAGCGCCTTGTAGAGACGCTCGGGGGGACGAACCGTCAGGTGGAACAGCCCTGCAATAATCCCAACCACACCCGCTGCAATGTGGTGAGCCACAATGCCACCGGGGTTAAAGGGGTTAAAGCCTTCTGGTCCCCAGGCAGGCGCAACAGGCTGAACGCTTCCGGTCAGGCCGTAGGGGTCGGACACCCACATACCGGGACCAAACAGACCCGTCAGGTGGAACGCTCCAAAGCCGAAGCAGAGCAGACCAGAAAGGAACAAATGGATACCAAACATCTTGGGCAGATCCAGCGCAGGTTCGCCCGTGCGCGGATCGCGGAACAATTCGAGATCCCAGTAAACCCAGTGCCAGCAGGCAGCCAGGAACAGCAGACCCGAAAGAATAATGTGAGCGGCGGCGACGCCCTCAAATGACCAGAAGCCGGGGTTGAGGCCGGTTTCACCTGTGACACTCCAACCACCCCAGGAGCTCGTGACTCCCAGACGTGCCATAAACGGCAGAACGAACATGCCTTGCCGCCACATGGGGTTGAGCACGGGGTCGCTGGGGTCGAAGGTTGATAGTTCAAACAGGGTCATAGAACCTGCCCAACCAGCAACCAGCGCTGTGTGCATCAGGTGTACAGCAATCAGCCGTCCGGGGTCATTTAAAACAACTGTGTGTACGCGGTACCAGGGTAGTCCCATCGACTACTCTCCTCCTATCGTTTCAACGCTTAGCCTTTTATTAAGCTGCCGGATAAGTAGTAGCCTACCAGATCA
>JBIKWV010000929.1:0-2861 GCA_044356135.1 Elainellaceae cyanobacterium | reverse complement strand
GGGCATCGCTAGAGCCAACTATCCGCAGAAGCTGCTGGAGATTGTGGTGATTTGCCGTCAGGATGACACGGGCACTATCCAGGTCACCCGCAATACGATTGCGGAGTTGAAAGCGAAGGGTCATCACAACATCAGCCTGATTATTTTTTCTGATTTTCCGATCAACAAACCCCACGGATGCAATGTTGCCCTGCGCTGCACATCAAATGAGGTCGTTACCCTGTTTGATGCGGAGGATCAGGTTCACCCGGATATCTTTAACGTGGTCAATACGATCATGGTGAAGGAGGACTATCGGGTCGTGCAGGCAGGGGTGCAGTTGATGAACTTTGACACCACCTGGTTCTCGGTGCATAACGTGCTGGAGTACTTTTTCTGGTTCAAAAGTACGCTCTATTATTATGCAGAGATGGGACTAATTCCCCTGGGTGGAAATACAGTGTTCTTCGATCGCAGCCTCCTGGAACAGTTGGGCGGCTGGGACGAAACCTGCCTGACTGAAGATGCAGACATCGGCATTCGGCTGAGCGTCTTAAATGAAAGAGTCAGAGTGGTGTATGAGGATATCTACGTCACCAAGGAGGAAACTCCCCCCGATGTTGTGCAGTTTATCCGGCAGCGGAGCCGATGGAACCAGGGATTTCTGCAAATTCTGAAGCGGGGTCACTACTTCGCCCTGCCCCGGTTGCAGCGTCTGGTGGCGCTGTATACCCTATCCTTTCCCCTCCTGCAGGCGATCACTCTGGCATATATTCCCCTTTCGATCTACACCATCTTTTTTGTCAAAGTTTCTTCCCCGATCGCCCTTTACCTGTGCATTCCGGCCTATGTCCTGCTGGGCCATGTGATTCTCAGTCTGCTGGCGCTCTACGAGTTCAGTAAGGCACATCGTTTGCGGGTTGGGCCGTTTGATTATCTGTCTTTGATTCTGACCTACCTGCCCTATCAGGTTCTCCTGGGAATTGGTGCGTTTCGAGGAGCCTGGAGGGAAATCTCAGGCAATCAAACCTGGGAAAAAACTCGGCATGTCAATGCTCACCGTCATCGAAGGAGGCAGACTGGTGTTCGCCGAAGCAGTCCTTGAATCGATTCGAAAACGCTGGATGTTGCTGTTTCTGATGGCGATCGCGATCGTCGTCAGCAGCTACAACATGTTTGGGTTCCCCATGTTTCATGGGGACGAGGGCATCTATACGCAGCAAGCCTACGCGGTCGCACACTTGGGCAGGCTGAGCTATTACACCTATTTCTATGACCACGCCCCCATCGGGTGGATTCAAATTGCCCTCTGGTATAAGCTCACCGGACTCTACACCTTTGGCGAACTCCTCAATAGCACCAGGGTGTTCATGCTGGTGATTCATGGGGTAAGTCTGATCCTATTATTTCAAATCGTCCTCACGATCACCAACAACCGGGCCTGCGCTGCCCTGGGTGGATTGATTTACGCCCTCTCTCCCCTGTCCATTTTCTTTGGGCGTATCGGGCTGCTGGACAATATCATGATGGTCTGGCTGTTGGCGGCGATCTACCTGCTGGTCAACTGTCGGGGGCAACTGCTATACGCCTGTGCCAGTGGAGCCTGCTTTGGCATTGCCGTGCTGTGTAAGGTGGTTGCAATTCCCCTGCTTCCCGCATTTTTGCTGGGAATCTGGGTCTATTTCCCGAATCGACGCAAATTCGCCTACGCCTGCTGGCTGTTGCCCTCTATCTCTCTCATTTCCGGTTACTTCCTGTTTGCCTTGTTCAAAGACGAATTGTTCCCCAGTCCCGATCGGGTCAGTTTACTAAGGTCGATCGCATGGCAGTCTGCCCGTAAAGGGGGACTCCCCTGGTCGATGGATAGTGACTTTGCGAAATCAGTCGTTAACTGGTTAACCAAAGATGCCTTTCTCATTGTTGCAGGCAGTCTGGCAACGCTGTACAACCTGTTCAGGCATCAGCATCGCTTTGTTGCCCTGACCGCGCTCTTCTCGGTACTGGCCATCAGCCGGGGCAACCAGGTTTTTGACTTTTATATTGCTTCTATCTATCCGCTTCTGATCATTAACCTGGCAATTGTGCTCAAACCAGTCTTTACCCACCCCCGTGCCTTCTTCTCAACCTGCACGACAGGCATGATTCTGGCGATCCTGGTGGTTCAGCTTGAGGCGCACGCCTACGTCTTTAGCGTCGATGTGAATATCATCCAGCGTCAGGCAGTGGCATGGGTTAGAAGCCATGTACCCCCGAATGCCGTCATCATGATTGACGACAAGCTATGGACGGCGCTCCATGCTCCCAAAGATGCTCAGCCTTACAAAAACGCCCATTCCCACTGGAAAGTTGCCAGAGATCCAGATATCTTTCGGGATCTGCTGAAAAACGACTGGAGAAACATCGAATACATTGTTGCTGACATCCCTATGTTTGATCTCTTCAGGATCGATCAAACAAATAACTTTAGAGATACGACCGGATTAGTCATTCGCCCGTTTGCAGTGGAGGCATTTCTGAATTCATTTGAAGTGGCTCGTTTTGAGGCTGAAAAAACTGGAGAGGAAAACTGGCTGGCCATTCTCAGGGTAAATAGTTCTGGTACGCTACTGGCGACACCTGATAGCTGATATGTAGCGATTCCTAAATGGTTTGTGAGAGGCGTCGCCCGCGCCCCCTCTCACAAACCATTTAGGAATCGCTATCAGTAAGTGGGCGTGGAACAAGTCGAAACCCAAAAAGCTGTTCCGCCCGCTGTGCGGGCGGAACAGCTTTTTGGGTTTCAAGTTTAATCACGCCTACCTATTTTTTCTACAATGCTGCGAAACGCTCTCTGCGAGAGCGTTTCGCAGCATATTTATTTTTAGCGCCGATTTTTCCTGAAA
>JBIKWV010000928.1:0-2863 GCA_044356135.1 Elainellaceae cyanobacterium | reverse complement strand
GGCGCGACGCTGTAGCGTCGCGCCTGCCATATTTTGGGTTTTCGGTTTTGCATTTAGAGCGATCAAGCTGTTCTACCGACGCAGCAGGCGGAGCAGCCTGATCTGGAATCGACAACTCCGCCATTGCACAGGTTCGAGGAGTGCCAATCCACATTAGGATAGATAATTGGTGACTTACAGGATAAACTAAGAGCAATAAGTATAGTTGCCTACTGTTGCCATGCACGATTTAGTGTGTGGCTCTGGTATTTCTGAGGGGTGCTGCTTGGCTTGCAGAACCTTTCGCTATTTGGGCGGCTCGTATTACACCCCGTCCCCTGTCCACTGCTAAGGCGTTGAAAAGAGGAAGTCATGGCTGTCGCAACTGCTCAATCCCTTGAAGAACTTTGTATTAATTCCATTCGCTTCCTGGCCATTGATGCCGTAGAGAAAGCAAAATCGGGACACCCCGGTCTGCCCATGGGCGCTGCGCCAATGGCTTTTGTTCTGTGGGACAAGTTCATGCGGGTGAACCCCAAAAACCCCAAATGGTTTAACCGCGATCGCTTCATTCTCTCCGCAGGCCACGGCTGCATGTTGCAGTATGCCCTGATGTATCTAACGGGTTACGACAGCGTCACCATCGACGACATCAAGCAGTTCCGCCAGTGGGAATCCAAGACTCCCGGCCACCCCGAAAACTTCGAGACTCCCGGCGTAGAAGTGACTACTGGACCGCTGGGACAGGGGATTGCCAATGGGGTTGGTCTGGCGATCGCCGAAGCCCACCTCGCCGCCAAATTCAACAAGCCCGACTGCAAGCTGGTAGACCACTACACCTACGTCATCCTGGGCGATGGCTGCAACATGGAAGGCGTTTCCGGTGAAGCCTGCTCTCTGGCAGGTCACCTGGGTCTGGGCAAGCTGATTGCCCTGTACGATGACAACCATATTTCGATTGACGGTTCTACCGACATCGCATTCACCGAAGATGTCAGCAAGCGGTTCGAAGCCTACGGCTGGCATGTGCTGCATGTGCAGGATGGCAACACAGACCTGGCGGGAATCCAAAAGGCGATCGAAGAAGCCAAGTCCGTCACCGACAGGCCGACTCTGATCAAAGTCACCACCACCATTGGTTACGGTTCTCCCAACAAGCAGAACACCGCTGGCATCCACGGGGCAGCCCTGGGCGGCGACGAAGTGAAGCTGACCCGCGAAAACCTGGGCTGGAGCTATGATCCATTTGTCATTCCCGACGATGCCCTGAACCACATGCGCCAGACCGTCGAGCGCGGAGCCAGCCTGGAAGCGGAGTGGAACGAAACCTGGGCGCAGTACAAGACCAAATATTCTCAAGAGGCCGCTGAATTTGAGCGCCTGCTGAGCGGTAAGTTGCCTGAAGGGTGGGACTCTGGCCTGCCGACCTACACTCCCGAAGACAAGGCCGTTGCCACCCGCAAGCACTCCGAAATTTGTCTGAATGCCCTGGCCAAGAACCTGCCTGAACTAATTGGCGGTTCTGCCGACCTGACCCACTCGAACCTGACGGAACTGAAGGGCTTTGGCAACTTCCAGAAAGGCAAGTACCAGAATCGCAACATCAGCTTTGGTGTACGGGAACACGGCATGGGAGCCATCTGCAACGGTATTGCCCTGCACGGTTCCGGCCTGATTCCCTATGGGGCGACCTTCCTGGTGTTTACCGACTATATGCGGGGTGCAATTCGTCTGTCGGCGCTGTCCCTTGCGGGTGTGATTTGGGTCATGACCCACGACTCGATCGCCCTGGGGGAAGACGGCCCCACCCACCAGCCAGTGGAAACGATTGCCTCCCTGAGAGCCATCCCTAACCTGACGGTATATCGCCCCGCTGACGGCAACGAAACCTCTGGAGCCTACAAGCTGGCGGTACTCTACGCCAATCAAAACCGCCCAACGCTGATGTGCATGTCTCGTCAGAATTTGCCCAATCTGGTAGGCAGCTCTATCGAGAACGCCATGAAGGGTGCCTACGTGCTTTCGGATTCCGAGGGAACTCCTGAACTGATCCTGATCGGCACCGGCTCTGAAGTCGGCCTCTGCGTCAAGGCTGCCGACCAGCTCAGAGCCGAAGGTCATAAGGTGCGCGTGGTCTCCATGCCCTCCTGGGAAGTGTTTGAAGAGCAGGACGCGGCCTACAAGGAATCGGTACTGCCCAAGGCCGTAAAGAAGCGCCTATCGGTGGAAGCAGGAACCAGTTTCGGTTGGTGCCGCTACACGGGTAGCGAAGGGGCTTCGGTAAGTGTCGATCATTTTGGTGCTTCGGCCCCTGGCGATGTGGTTATGGAGAAGTTTGGCTTCACCGTAGACAACGTGGTAACGAAAGCAAAAGCGCTGCTAGCGTAAGTTGACAGAAAGCTTGAAAGGGGGTTTGCCGCATTGTGGCAACCCCCCTTTCAAGCTTTTGTCGAACTGACTTGAATTACTGGAGTTTTGACTATTTTTTCTACAATGCCGCGAAACGCTCTCTGCGAGAGCGTTTCGCGGCATATTTAATTTTAGCGCCTATTTTCCCTGAAACGCTGACTCCGTCAGCGTTTCAGGGAAAATAGGCGCAATTTAGTCAAAAGTCCAGTTGAATTACCTACACGTCATAGATGCGGCATTCATCTGCTTCTGGATTTTCGTCACAGTAGCGTTCGAAAGAATTTTTCGTGTGCACAGAAGTTTGACGGTGAGAGCGTTCTGCCTGAAGTTCTTCGACAATGTCCCAGGCAACCGCACAATTACTAGAGGTGCTACCGTTCACTTCACAGGCAGACCTGGCCTGGAGAATGGCTTGCTGGATAGCCTCTTCAATCGATTGGGGTGTAGCGGGAACGACAGAATTGGAAGATGAGGG
>JBIKWV010000927.1:0-2865 GCA_044356135.1 Elainellaceae cyanobacterium | reverse complement strand
GGTTACTATGGGGAATTGAAAATCCCTGTCCCAATCCCGTCCCGGCACCAATGATGGCAATAGGCGCATCTACCTGAGGACTTCCGGCTTGTAGGGTACAAATATCATCTGCTTCTAATCCAAAAACACCGTAGCCAATGGCTTCAAAGTCGTTGATCAGCGACACTTGAGACACCCCTAACTGGTGCTGAAGGCGATCAGCCTCCAGGAACCAGGAAAGATTCGTGAGCCGGGAGGTGTCGTTGACGACAGGACCAGCGATCGCAAAGCAGGCGCGTTCGGGAGCAGGAACCGTTTTGAGTTCAGCATTCGCCGCTGCCAGAAATTCCTTAACCATTGGTACCAGGTCAGGGAATTCAGCGCTGACGAATCGATCGTGATAGAGCGTTTCCAGTTTGGTGCTCCCTGCCGATCCAGATTTTGCCTTGACCAGCCGCAAAATTGTCTTTGTTCCGCCAATATCACCCGCAAGCAGCGTTGTCATAATGATTCTCTCCACCAGGTCGAGAATCCGTCTCACTACCTCCGTTCGCCATTAAGCTGACTTCCGGGTCAGACGTCTCCTCCTCATCCTCTTCATCATAAAAATCATCGTCCTCTTTGTCAGGCGTGGAAATCCCCTTGGCCTTCAAACCATTAGCGACAACAGCCAGAATTGACAGGTTAAACTCCTCAATCTGCTTCAGCACTTGCGCAGTTTTAGAACGGGGGGTGTGGTTTGTTCGCGCCACCATCAGCAGACCGTCCGCATTGGAGGCAACAAAGGTAGCATCTACAATTCCGTCGAGTGCTGGCGTGTCATAGATCACCAGGTCAAAATTGGCGTCAAACTCCTCCATCAGTTGTTTCATCTGGGGCGAAGCCAGGAGGCGAGAGCAACCGGGTTGAATCATGCCCGTCGTCAGCACAGACAGATGTTCCATCTGCGGCAAGCTCTGAATTGCATCGCTGAGGGGGAGTCGGTGACCCAGTAAGTCGATCAGTCCCTGTTGATTGTTGAGTCCCAGTTTGGTGTGAAGACACGGGTTTCGCAGATTGGCATCAACCAGCAGTACCCCTCTGCCCATACTGGCTGCTGTTTGAGCCAGGTGCAGCGCGACAGTGGTTTTGCCATCACCAACGGTTACAGAGCTGACCACCAGCGAACGAATCGGCCCACCGGGTAGAAAACAAAGCCCTGTATAGAACACATTGAAGGCATCATGGAAGGCAATCGCCTGAGTGATGCCCTCATCCAGATCTACCCCAGCCGTGGTTCGCACCAGTTCCGCTGCGGATTCGACAACCGAGAGTTCGTAGGCAGGGTCTTTGCCGCAGGCCGGAATCTTGCCAAGAACAGGCGCAGGGAAGACATCGGCAATATCCTTCTCGGTGTAAAAAATGTTTTTCCAGCGTTCCAGCAGCAGAACTGCCGCCACCCCCATGACCAATCCCGCTGCCAGCCCCATCATCACCTTCCTACGGGAGCTGACCGGATCGGCGATTGGATTACCTGCGGCATCCAGTGGTACTCCAGGAGGAGACAGCAGTTCCCAGGGCACTTGATTTTGTGCAGCTTCAACCCGCAACGTTTCTCGCTGACTCAGTAATTGGTCTAACGTCCGGGTGGCGATTCCAAGCTGTCGCTGAAGTTCGGTGTATCGACGCACGATGACTGGAAATTTCTGTGCTTCCCGCTCAATGGCTGCCCGACTCTGGGCGATCGACTGATACCGCACCTGCAACATCTGGAGCATGTTGCCGGTGTTCACCATTTGCTGAATCAGCCCCACCCGCACAGAGTCCTGGAAGGTGAGGGTCTGTGGATCGGCCTGAACATTCCCTGGCGTCTGCCCCAGAATTTGTTGCACCTGCTGATCCCGCAGTTGCTTTAGATTGGTCTGGCGTTCCCGCAGTCGCTCAATGATCGGGCTAGCCTCACTAAATCGGGCTGACTCCATTGCAATCTGGCTATCCAGTTCGTTAATCCCGTTCAGAATTTGCTGATAGCGGGGGTTCTGGCTCAGGGCGCTGGCGGCGATCGCCTCCTGGGGAGAAAGCTGAAGCTGCCGCTGCAAGTTGACGTATAGTGTCTGCTGCTCCATCAGCTCTCGTAAAACAGTATTCTGCTGCTCCGCGACGGTACGAAGCTGCTGAAAAATCTGCCCCCCCTGAGCGTTGGGATCGATCAAATCATACTGCTGCTGGAGCTGTTGCAATTGCGACTGGAGATTGTTGACGCGGTTTTGCAGCGGCGGAAGCTGGTCTTCGATAAATCTCACGCCTTCCCCAATGCGCGTTTTTCGCTCCTCCAGGCTATAGCTCAAATATTTGCGGGCGAGTTCCTCCAGAACCAACTGCACCAGCCCTGGGTCGCTCCCCTGAAAAGCGACCTCCAGAATTTTGGTTTGATTACTGCGCCCCTCAGTTCCCAGTCGCCCCACCAGCAGTCCTCGCATCAGTTGAGGATAGACAAAGTCAGGGTACTTCGCCTGCACCCGCTCGTACACGTCTTGCAAAACCCTGGGACTCTGGAGAATCTCTAACTGCGTTGGATAGTCAAGACTGAATACATCGCGGCTGGGGACACCTTCGGTACGGGTCAGAGCAGAAGGTTCCGCAATTCTGGCCTCGGAGGTGACAGGTTCCACCAGCATCCGAAAGGAACCACTGTAGGTCGGGGAATCAGAAGCACTGAGGGCGATCGCCGCTGCGGTGCTGAGACTGGTCGCCCCCACCACAATCCACCATCTCCGCTGAATTGAGCGAATCAGTGGGCGAATTGGAGAGGGTTTCTTCGGCTTCTGAGTGCCCTCATTCAGGGAATCTTCTAGCGCCAGATCGGTATCCATATTGCTCCTGAAAAACGGTGTGGCGGGATCTCAA
>JBIKWV010000073.1:0-10316 GCA_044356135.1 Elainellaceae cyanobacterium | reverse complement strand
CCCTGGGGTTCCGTTGAATTTCAGGTGGTGGCCGATGGGACGACGTTATTCACCAGTGGGATGATGACGGGCAGTAGTGCCACCCGCACGGTCGATGTAGACATCGCGGGTCGGCAGAATCTCCAGTTGATTGTCACCAACGCTGGAGATGGGTTTACCCTCGATCACGCCAACTGGGCAAATGCTCAGATCCTCGCAGGTTCTACCCCCACGCCTACTCCGACCCCCACGCCTACTCCGACCCCCACGCCTACTCCGACCCCCACGCCTACTCCGACCCCCACGCCTACTCCGACCCCCACACCGACTCCATCACCAACACCGACTCCATCGGGAACGATTTTCCTGAGCGATTTGGACTGGACTTCGGTGAGCAACGGTTGGGGACCGGTGGAGCGCGATCGCAGCAACGGCGAATTGGGAGCGACCGATGGCCAGACGCTCACACTCAACGGTGTGACCTATGCGAAGGGGTTAGGGGTTCACGCTAATTCGACACTTACCTATGCCCTGAATGGCGCATACACGCGCTTCATTTCAGATATTGGGATGGACGATGAAGTAGGGAGCGGGGGTTCCGTCGTCTTCCAGGTGGTGGCAGATGGCGTGACCCTGTTTACCAGTCCGCTGATGACGGGTAGTACAGCCACTCGCACAGTAGACGTCGATGTGACGGGACGGCAAAACCTACAACTGATTGTTACCAATGGCGGTGACAATCCTTACCTTGACCACGCCAACTGGGCGAGTGCTCGCCTGGTTGCAGGAACACCTCCTACTCCTCCACCCCCACCCCCGTCGCCGCCCCCAGCTCCCACGCCAACGGACACGACACCACCCACCGCAGTTCTGACCGCAGCGACACTGGACACCAGCCGCAGCACGCCTTACACCTTCACGGTGGCCTATGCGGATGCAACTGCCGTTAACGCCAGCACAATTGATAGTCGGGATATTCAGGTGACAGGGCCAGGCGGGTTTAACCAACTGGCGCGGTTAGCCACGGTCACCCCCGCAGGGAATGGGTCGCCCCTCACCGCAACTTACGAACTGGTGGCCCCCGATGGCCTCTGGAACTGGAACGATCGCGGTTCCTACAGCGTAACTCTATTGGCAGACCAGGTGCAGGACACCTTAAGCAACGCCGCTACCGTCGATACACCTCTGGGGTCATTTCAGGTCACTGTCGCTTCGACCATTATTCTCGGAACCAATAGCTCCCAGGTGAGAGAGGGTGACACTGTGACCATCCCAGTTCGACGCACGGGAGACACAACGGGGGCAGCGACCATCAATTACTACACGGGTGGCAACTCAACAGCGGTACCAAACGTAAATTTTGTCCCGATCGCCCTCAGCACCCTCACCTTCGAACCCGGAGAAACAGAGAAGACGATCACCGTTCAAACACTGGATGATGGGGTGGCTGGTACCGACCTGCGGGTCAGTCTGTTGATCGAACAGCCCACGGGGGCCGATCTGGGACCTTCTCGCACCTCATCGATCTCTATCGTCGATCGCGCGACCGTGGTTGAGCAACCCACCACTACTTTCCTGAGTGATTTGAGTTGGACTTCGGTGACAAATGGGTGGGGGCCTGTGGAGCGCGATCGCAGCAACGGCGAACTGGGGGCAACCGATGGCCGGACGCTCACCCTCAACGGTGTGACCTATGCGAAGGGGTTAGGGGTTCACTCCAACTCGATGATTACCTATGCCCTGAACGGAGCTTACACACGATTCATCTCGGATATCGGGATGGACGATGAGGTAGGCGGCGGTGGTTCCGTCATCTTCCAGGTGGTGGCAGACGGCGTGACCCTGTTCACCAGTCCGGTAATGACGGGTAGTACAGCCACTCGCATAGTAGACGTCGATGTGACGGGACGGCAAAACCTGCAACTGATTGTCACCAATGGTGGAGACGACTTTACCCTTGACCACGCTAACTGGGCAAACGCTCGACTGCTGGGAGGGTCAGGGACACCCACACCCACACCCACACCCACACCCACACCCACACCCACACCGCCATCCCCTCAGCCGAATGGCGTCCAGTTTGCCACCGTACAGCAGTACAGCGCTGGCACCTCGGCCCACGGCATCGATTCCGCTGACCTGAATGGAGACGGCAGAATGGATCTGGCCGTTGCCAACGCAGGCAGTAATTCTGTGAGCGTTCTCCTGGGCCGTGGAGACGGTACCTTCGCCCCTGCGGTCACCTATGACGTCAGCGTAGAACCAAAATCGGTTTTTGCAGCCGACTTGAATCGGGACGGGCGACTCGACCTGTTCACTGCTAACCAGAATGGAGACAACATCACGGTTTTGCTGAATCGAGGGGATGGCACCTTTGCACCTGGCGCTAACTATGCAGCCCTCAGGGGTGCCCATGAAGCTGCAGCGGCAGACGTAGACGGTGATGGAGATGTGGATATCGCAGTCGTCGGATGGGGTGGCTCCATCGTGACCGTTTTGCGGAATGATGGCAATGGCGCGTTTGGTGAACGGGTTAACTATTCCGTCGGCGCAGCTCCTCACTCGGTGCAACTGGCCGACTTTAACCGGGATGGACGACCTGACCTGGCGACTGCCGATCGGGGGAGTTCCATCGTCAGCGTCCTGCTCAATACCGGAAACGGTACATTTGGCAGTGCCGTCAGCTATAGGGTTGGCACTGGCCCCCACTCCATCCGCACGGGCGATCTCAATGGTGACGGGAATCTAGATCTGGTCACCGCCAATGATTTCTCTGACAACGTGAGTGTGCTGTTGGGGAACGGTGCGGGTGGCTTTGCTGCGGCTGTCAACTACGCTACAGGCAGTGTGCCCAAGGGCGTGGCGATCGGGGATGTGAATGGCGATGGTCGTCTGGATGTGCTCACTGCAAATACCGCAGGCAACTATCCCAGTTCGAATAACCCCGGTGGCAACACCATTAGCGTATTGTTGGGAAATGGCAATGGGACGCTGAATCCCCCTGTCACTTTCACAACCGGGAGAACGCCGTTTAGCCTGACGCTGGCAGACTTTAACGGCGATCGCCGTCTCGATGTTGCCAGCGCCAACTGGCACACGAATGACGTGGGTGTGTTGCTGAATGGCACCACTCCTCCGGGGGCCACAGGAACTCCGACACGGGAGCGATATATTGGTGGGTTAAACCAGCCGACAACAATCGACTGGTCGCCCGATGGACAGCGCATGTACATCGCCCAGAAGGACGGTGTAGTGCGTGTTGTAGTGAACGGAGTTCTACAGTCCCAGCCGTTTATTGATATCTCGACACAGGTCAATAATGTGGCTGATCGTGGGTTGTTAGGGTTGGCGATCGACCCCTTCTTTGGGCAGAACCAGGGGAGAGATTACGTCTATCTGCTATTCACCTACGACCCAATTGAGACGCGAACGAATTCTGGCCTTGCGGGGCAGGATGGCCGAGGCAATCGTCCGGCCCGCCTGATCCGGGTCACGGCCAACCCGGCAACAAATTTCACAACGGCACTGCCGAACAGTGAGTTTGTGCTGCTGGGGCGCAATAGCCTCTGGCAGTATACAAGCCGCCCTGATGTCGATAGTACCGACAATTTCTCCATCCTGCCGTCTGGAATTGCCAATGGTTCCACCGTTACTGCACCGGATGCGTTGATCGAGGATCCCGACCGGATTAATCTGGGTCGAGATTACGCATCAACGGACACGGATTTTGTCAATAACAACAACATCCGCGATTATCTGGCAACGGATAGTTCAACCCACACCATTGGACAGGTTGTGTTTGGTCTGGATGGGGCGCTATACGTCACGGTGGGAGACGGAACTTCGTATAACGCGGTTGATCCTCGAACTACCCGTGTACAGGATGTAGATAATCTATCGGGTAAACTGTTGCGGATCAATCCACTCACGGGTGAAGGCTATACAGACAATCCTTTCTACAACGGCAATCTGAATAGTAACCGCTCCAAAGTCTGGAGTCTGGGCTTCCGCAATCCCTTCCGCCTTACCGTACAACCGGGAACTGGAAGTATCTACGTGGGTGACGTGGGCTGGAACAGTTGGGAGGAGATCAATGCCGCCACTCGTGGAGGCAACTTCGGCTGGCCCTACTTCGAGGGGACGCCCCAAAATCTAGGCTACATTACCCTACCGCAGGCTCAGGATTTCCTTCGCAGTGGTCAACCTGTGATTGCCCCGATCTTGTCCCGGAGCCATACCGCCAGCCAGAACCCGGATGGCAGAGAAGCCACCGCTCTGATCATGGGCGATTTCTACTCTGGAACTGCCTTGCCATCGATCTATAGAGGTGCTCTCTTCTACAGCGATGCGGGTTTGGGCACCATATACGCCACTACTCTGAATGCCAACGGCACGGTAAATACAACCCAGGTGTTAGACACCATTACCGGTGTGGTTGACATGGAAACAGGACCGGACGGCAACCTGTACTACGTCAGCCTGTTTGGTGGAGAAATTGGGCGATGGCGAGCTTCGTAGGATTGGTCGGTTGACAGTGTGAGCCGATCGCCCAACAGCCGTCCCCTACCTCAGGGGACGGCTGGCTAATTTTTGCCTAAATCGCAAAGATACTGCTAAGCAAATGCTCCCGCTTCGGGTGAGTAGTCCTGCGTCGGCAGCACTTTCCAGCCAGTGTCGCCCGTCACCTCCAGGACGTAGTCGTGATAGTTCAGCAGACTGGGGCGGTGACCCACGCTAACGAAGGTATTGCCGCTGTCCTTGAGGGATTGGTAGAGCTGCCGCTCATTGGCCAGATCCAGGGCGCTGGTGGCCTCATCGAGGATGGCGTAGCGGCGATCGGTCAACAGCAGACGGGCAAAAGCAAGGCGCTGCTGCTCTCCCAGAGACAGGACATCGGCAAAATCCAGCTCGGCATCGAAGCCGCCACTCCGCTCCGGCAGGTCACCCAAATTCACCTGCTGCAACACCTGCCGCAGTTTTTCATCGCTAATCGTGCGGTCGGGATCGGGATAGAGCAGTTGATCCCGCAAGGTGCCCAGTACCATGTAAGGCCGCTGGGGCAGGAACATAATCTCGTTCAGCGGAGGGCGAGTGATCTTTCCGGTACCGCTGTTCCACAGTCCAGCGATCGCCCGCAAAATCGAACTCTTGCCCGCACCACTGTGGCCCACAATCACCAGCCCTTCACCGGGCTGCAGCACCACTGAAAGGTCACGGACCAGAGTGCGGTGGCTACGGGGCGTCAACAGGGTGAAGTCGTTGAGGGAGATGCTGGTGTCTTCAACGGTGGCGATCGCCGTCCCCTCCGCAGGCGGAACTTGCTCCTGATCGATTGCCTCCACGAACGTCTCCAGACGGTTAATGCCAGCGGCAAATTCACTCAGGGGGTTAATTTGCAGAACAAACAGTGAGAACGCTTCAAACACCTGAGCAAAAGCAAAGTTCGCCTGCGTGATGTCTCCGAATCTGATTTGATCCGAAAACAGCAGCGGTGCCAGAATCACCGAGGGCAGGATATAGGTGAAATAGCGGTAGGGGGTACTGAAGAACCGCAGGTTTCGCTGCCAGCCAATCAGAAAATTGAAGTTGCGCAGCACTTCGGAGAAGCGGCGGTTGAGCTGTCCATATTCCTGTCCTTCTCCCTGGTAGAAAGCGATGGATTCTGCATTATCGCGCACATGTACCAGGCCATAACGAAAATCGGCCTCCCGCCGGAGCTGGTTGAAGTTCAGCTGAATCAGCCGTCGCCCCAGGAGTGCAGAAATCAGCGTCCCGATGACGCCATAGGCCACCAGGAAAATCGCCAGGACTTTGGAGATTGACCAGAGAATTCCCGTGAAGGACAGCACATCAATCACCGCCCCCAGAAACAGCAGTAGAAAGCTCAGGCTGGTCTGGGTGAAGGCGTTAATATCCTGGGCAATTCGCTGATCAGGGTTGTCGATATCCTCCTGAAAATTGATGTCGTAGTAGGCGCGGTTCTGAAAATACTGGTTCAAAAATTTGTGGGTCATCCAGTCCCGCCAGCGTAACCCCAGATAGTCCTGAACATATCGGTAGAACACGATCAGAGGAGTGCCGACCGCAAACACGCCAGCGTAGATCCACATGTATCGCCAGAAGGCGGGTTGATCCTTCTCCGCCAGTGCGGTTGTAAAGAAGTTTCCGGCATAGCTAATGGTCACGTTCAGCAGGCTCACCAGCAGCAGCAGCAGCAGCAGCAACGCCAGAAACCCCCACTGCTGCCAGCGTGGTATCACCTTGCTTCGGGTCAAAAAGAAGGCGATCGCCGGAATCACCAGCATCCCCACCACAATCAAAATCGCAGGGGAAGTCCAGATGCCCCGCAGCAGCCCCATTAATCCCCCGGCCGCATCCTGCATGAATTGGGGAAACAGCACCTGACTCAGGAACGCGAGACCGCTGACTAACAGAAATGCAGCGGCAAACAGAAATGCAATCAGCAGGGCAACCAGCGTAAAAAATACTTTGCCCCCACCCCGCTCAGTGGGATACCAGTAGGGTTGCGTGATCGCCACAAAGCGATTCCAGAGCTGGATATCGAACCGACTGAGACGGTTAAGAGATGGACGGGAAGGTTCAGCAGGAGTCTGATCAGCAGGGGTCATAACGGTAGTTGCGAGTTTAGCGCAGACGGATGAATTGGTGCATCAGCACAAATTTCTCCCTATTATAGGGACAGGGTTGTTGCTTTGCCTGACCGAAATTGATATGAGGCCGCTGTTGAGTCTTGGTGAAGACTCAGTGAAACCACCAAGTTATTCGTCTCGAAATGTTATTAATGAAAAATGAGTTTTTCTTCAGGACGTGAAGGTTGCAGTTGATTGCATCAACTTGGAAATTGAGAAAACACCGAGATATTTTATCAGGGACGATCGCACCGGATGTCAACAATTTGCATCTGCCCAACTGAGAAGTGATGGATCCTGAAGGCTTTGGTCCAGCCTCAGAGCCGTTGGTTCTGCGCCAGAACATATAGCGGTTTTCACTCGAGTGCGGTACAGGGTGTGGGGGCGACCCCCTACGCAGGGGCACACCCCCTGCACCCCGTAACTCACCCAATCGAAAAGTGCAATAACTGGGTGAGCGATCGCGTATTCCATCTTCATCCGATCACGAAAATAGCACTCCTTCCTCATTGCACATGGTGGAAGAGTAGAGTTTTGTACGCATTTTTGAGCAGTCATTGTGCAAATTTTTCATCTAATTTTTCATCTGATTTTTCACCTGGAAATGAGTCGTCCAGCAGGAAGTTCTTTCTTGCAATTGCTGTCTGAACCAGTTTTGAGGTAGGTATTCATGTCTACACAATCCAGTTCTGTAAACGACTTCACTACCCCGCAAGTCCCGGCTGGCTTTGGATCACTCGATCTCAGAGTTATCAACTTGCGAGGTGGATCCACAACATCAGTGAGCGCCTTTCGCGCCAGTCAGGCCAGCAACGCCACTCGACTGGTCGTGCTGGATGGGAACATTCCCAACGCCAGCAGTCTTGCGGCCTCCGTGCTCCCCGGTAGCGCAGTGATTACCCTGGATCCCCGGTCGAACGGAATCCGGCAGATTTCGCAGGCGCTGGCAAACCGTCGCAATCTCACCAGTTTGCATATTGTCTCCAGAGGGCGCGATGGCACACTGGTGTTGGGGAACACAACTCTGACCACCACCAACCTTGGGCAGTTCAGCAGCGCAATTCAACAATGGGGACGGTCGCTCAGCGGTAGAGCCAATGTCTTTCTGTATGGTAGCCGTGTCGCCGAGAGTAGCGCTGGTCAGGCATTTGTGCGCCGTCTGGGCGGCCTGGTCAGACGAACCGTTGCCGCTTCCACAGACCAGAGCGGCAGCGTTCGGGGCGGCGATTGGGAGATGGAATACCGGACGGGGGCAATCGCCAGTGGACTCGCCTTCAACCCATCCCGACTGGCAGCCTACCGCAATACCTTAGACCTGGGGGCCGGCTTGAGAGCCGAGTATTTCGACAACGCCGATTTCACGGGTTTTCGGTATCAACGGATTGACCCCAAAATCAATGCAAACTGGGGAAACGGTGCCCCCGCAGGATTGGCACCCAACACGTTTTCAATTCGCTGGACAGGGCAGATAGAAGCGCCCACCAGCGATACCTACACCTTCTTTCTCAATGCCAACGATGGGGCACGACTGTTTATCAACGGTCGTCAAATCATCAGCCGTTCGGGAAATCCGGCGTTGGGCGAACAAAAGGCGCAATTCTTTCTGCGGGCCGGACAGCGCTACGACATCCGCCTGGAATACTCCGATAACACAGGATCAGCTTCGATTAATCTGGCCTGGGCCAACCGCACCCAGGCCCGTCAAGCGATCGCCCCAATGTGGCTGTTCCCTGCCGCCCCGGTGGATGAAACTGCTCCCACAGCTCAACTGAGCGCACCCACTCTGGCTACCAGCAGCAATACTCCCTACAGCTTCAGCGTGACCTACGGAGATAACATCGGAATCAATGCCGGGACGATTGACAGTCGAGATATTCGCGTGACAGGCCCCAATGGGTTTTCCCAACTGGCGCAACTGGTTTCTGTGAACCCGGCGGGCAACGGCTCACCGCTGACCGCGATCTATCAACTCACCGCTCCTGACCAAATCTGGAACTGGAATGAGCGCGGGATTTATACCGTAACGCTGCTGGCCGGAGCAGTCCAGGATACGCGGAATAATACCACTACCACTGACATCCGCTTAGGGTCATTTCAGGTTGCGGTAGATTCGACCATTCTGTTAGACACGGATCGTCTCCAGGTTCAGGAAGGAAGGAACGTCATCCTGCCGATTCGACGAACTGGCGATTTAACGGGCACCGCTACGATTAACTACTACACCCGTAGCGACGCAACGGTCTCCCCAAAAGTTAATTTTGTTCCAATTCCCCTCAGCACCCTCACCTTTGCCCCCGGCGAAACTCAGAAGGAGATTACCGTCCAAACGCTGGATGATCGGGTGGCGGGCACCAATGGTAGCGTGAATGTTGTGCTTGAACAGCCTACAGGAGCGGATCTTGGATTGCCCCAAACCGCTGCGATCGCTATCCTCGACCGCCCAGTTGCACCGCCACCCTCTGGCCTTTCGTTCGGCCCAGTCACGCGGTACAGCACGTCAACCAGTGCCCATGGCGTGGATGCAGCCGATCTGAATGGCGACGGCAGAATCGACCTGGCGGTAGCCAACGCAGGCACGAGCACAGTCAGCGTGCTGCTGGGCCGTGGCAACGGGACGTTTACCACCACCGTTAACTACCGGGTGGGGATTGAGCCCAAATCAGTTTTTGCCGCTGACCTGAATGGTGACGGGTTCCGGGACTTGTTCTCCGCCAATCAAAACGGTGATAACGTTACGGTTCTGCTGAATCGGGGGGATGGCACATTTGCAACTGGCGTTGACTATGCATCGTTGCGGGGAGCCCACGAGGCGGTTGCGGGGGATGTGGACGGCGATGGTGACCTGGATATTGCAGTCGTTGGTTGGGGTGGCCCGATCGCGGTTGTCCTGCGTAACAACGGGGATGGGACATTTGGCGGTCGCGTCGTCTACTCCGTTGGAGACGCCCCCCATTCGCTACAACTGGCTGACTTTAATGGCGATGGTCGCCCTGACCTGGCAACGGCAAATCGAGGCAGTTCCAATATCAGTGTCTTACTGAACAATGGAACGGGATTATTTGGTACCCCGGTGACTTACGGATCCGGCGTAGGCCCCCACTCGATGCGTGCCGCAGATCTCAACGGTGATGGCAGAATTGATCTGGTCACGGTCAACGATTTTTCTGACAACGTCAGTGTATTGTTGGGAAATGGGAGTGGCGGCTTTACGACGGTTAACTACGCCACCGGCAGCGTGCCGAAGGGAGTGGCGATCGGGGATGTGAATGGCGATGGGCGACTGGATATTCTAACCGCCAACACCGCTGGTAATTATCCCAACTTCGATAACCCCGGTGGCAATACCATTAGCGTTTTGCTGGGCAGAGGCGATGGCACCTTCGGAACTGCCTCCACCTTTGTTACTGGCAGAACGCCCTTCAGTTTAACGGTGGCGGACTTTAACGGCGATGCTCGCCTGGATGTGGCTACCGCTAACTGGCATACCAGCGACGTGGGGGTGCTTCTGAATAACGCATAAGTTCACGGGCGGCGCAGTAGTGCTCCGCCGCCCTCAAGCATCTGGATGGATGCCACGAATTGGCTTCACTTCCAGATGTGGCGTTGCTTAATTCATCCCTGAATTAAGCAACGCCCCAGATGTTTTTATTGGGGATCTGCTGTTTAACAATAGTCCGGACAGTTTTT
>JBIKWV010000072.1:0-10322 GCA_044356135.1 Elainellaceae cyanobacterium | reverse complement strand
TCAATGCACCAATGAAGACCCCGATGAAGATCTCAAGCTGGTGCAAAGTGGCTTCTGCCCCCATCAGGGATGGGTCGGGTTGGAGGTTGTTGGCAATTCCCACCAAAACTGCCGCCATGCCGACAAAGCTATGCAACAGCGCAACCATCTGCGGCATCGAAGTCATGGCGACACGGGCCGCAGCGATCGCCCCAATCATCACCCCAGGTAACACTGCGCCGCCCAGAATGCCATAGTGCGAAACTCCACCTCCAAAAGTCGTGGCGGCGATCGCAATCCCCATTCCCGCGATGCCGTATAAATTCCCCTTACGGGCTGTTTCTTGATGGGAGAGGCCGCCCAGACTGAGGATGAAAAGAACACTGGCGGCAATATAAGCGATTGTGACAAGATTACTGGTCATAGAAATTAAAAAATTAGCTTGAGTAGAAAGAACTGTTCCAGACCTCGGAGGTCTTTAAAGACCTCCGAGGTCTGAAGGCCGATTACCGCTGAAACATTTTCAGCATTCGCTGGGTAACGAGGAAACCACCGGAGATATTCATGGTGCCGATCAAAATGGCGATCGCCCCCAACACCATTGGCCCATGTTCAGAACGATCCGTTAATTGCAGCATGCCCCCCAGAATGATGATGCCGCTGATGGCATTCGTGACGCTCATCAGGGGTGTATGCAGCGCAGGTTTGACATTCCAGATTACCTGCCAGCCCACCAGGCAAGCCAGCACAAAGACCGTGAAATGGGAGAGAAAAGAGGCTGGCGCGACCAGTCCAACACCTATCAGCACAAGCCCTGTCAGCACGAGCCAGAACAGAGTCAGGTTACGGGTAGGTGTGGGAGACTGGGCGCTGGGGGCTTTTGGGGTCGGGGGTTGGGGGGAAACGTTGCCCTGTTGAGGGGGTGCGAGTTCTTCTTTCTGAGCAGGGGGATAGGTCAGTGTGCCTTCGTGCAACACCACGACATTACGAGTCACGTCGTCGTCAAAGTCAAGATGATAGTGTTCTGCGCCGCCCAGTTCCTCCAGCAGATGGCAGAGATTCATGCCGTAAAGCTGGCTCGCCTGCGCTGACATTTTGCTGGGAAAGTCCGTCAGACCAATGGTGACAACGCCGTCGTAGCGGTAGACTTCGCCCGGTCTTGTGACCTCACAGTTGCCGCCCTGCTCCGCCGCCATGTCCACAATAATCGAGCCTTCCTTCATGCTCTCCACCATGTCGCGGGTGATCAGGATGGGCGATCGCTTCCCCGGAATCAGTGCCGTCGTGATGATGATATCTACCTCCCTGGCCTGCTCTGCGAACAGCGCCATCTCTGCGCGAATAAACGCCTCGCTCATGACTTTGGCATAGCCGCCCTCACCTGTACCGTCTTCGGCAAAGTGCAGTTCCAGAAATTCTCCGCCCAGGCTCTCTACCTGTTCCTTCACCACAGGCCGCGTATCAAATGCCCGGACGATCGCCCCCAGACTTTTTGCCGTGCGAATCGCTGCCAGTCCCGCGACTCCAGCACCGATGACCAGCACCTTCGTGGGGGGCATCTTTCCGGCAGCGGTGATCTGTCCACTGAAACAGTGCCCCCAGTGGTTGGCTGCTTCTAACACCGCCCGGTAACCCGCTAAGTTGGCCATTGAGCTGAGGGCATCCATTTTCTGGGCGCGGCTGATGCGGGGCACCGTGTCCATTGCCAGGACGGTGGCTTTGCGATCAGCCAGTTGCTGGATCAGCCCGGAATTTTGTGCCGGATAGATAAAACTCACCAGGGTGCCGCCTTCCCGTAACAGGTCAGCCTCATGTTTTCCCAGCGCTTCATTGAATTGGGGAGGACGGACTTTCAGCACGATATCGGCGAACCGCCAGAGCGTTTCTGCATCAGAGAGAACCCGGCACCCCGCCTGCCGATACACTTCATCTGAAAAGAAAGCCGTCGCGCCTGCACCCGTTTCGACCAGGATGTCAAATCCCAGCTTCTGGAGGAGTTGGACAGTTTCAGGCGTGGCAGCAACGCGACGCTCCTGTTCTGCAATTTCTTTAGGAATTCCGATGATTTTATGGGAGTGCTGTACCGATGAGATGGCAGCTTCAGGTGCATTATTAAACAAGCGTGTTGTCATAGAAAGTCCCTGAAACGAATGCAAAATACGCAGGACAAATCAACGTAGTGTGAGCCATGTCATGAGAAACTTGTGCGCTGCGCGATCGCGCACGCATCCTCCAATAGCTCTACGGTGTGGAGAGACCAGGGAATGAATTAAATGTGCTTTTGTGAAGAGGTTGTACACAACATTCCTTGATCTGATCATGACAAGAAAAAGTAGTTTTGCATACCTTTTTCCTGTCAAGTTATGCTAAGGAAAAGGGACTCAATCCTATCTAAAACTCACTACTGAGGTGCAGAAAACCCACGTAAAACCTTCACGTTCTCCGCACCTCGGCGGTGAACCCCACTCTCGCGCATTTCCTCCCTGAGAGGGAGAAGCCACTGGGCAAACTGCTAGGCTAAAGGATGGGCCTTGTCTATTCCTAACTCTGGCCCTAACCCTGGAGAGCCGTTATGCCGCATACAATTGTTACGAATGTCTGTGAGGGCGTTGCTGACTGTGTCGATGCCTGCCCTGTCGCCTGCATCCACCCCGGCCCTGACAAAAACACGAAGGGAACCGACTGGTACTGGATCGATTTCTCCACCTGCATCGACTGCGGAATCTGCCTGCAGGTGTGTCCGGTAGAAGGGGCGATCGTTGATGAGGAGCGCCCAGAGTTACAGCGGACACCGCAGTAATCACCAATCCCCCCTGGGCAAACCGTTTTCGGTTTGCCCCAATTCCCACAACCCAACATTCCCCCACCGACCATCCCGTAGGGGCGAAACGGCTGTTCGCTCCATCCGATCGCCCTGGAAACCAGCAGAAGAAAGTTTCAAATTAATATAGCAAGGTTATTTCCACAACAAATCGCACGGAAAGGACTGTGGTAATTTCGGAGCAAGGTTAATCATGGGTGCATGGTAGTCGTCATGACATCAGTACCTTTCATCTGTCAACCTGTGATCTGGTATCGAAAGGGGAAGGTAAGCAAGGTATGTATCGGTTCCAGATCAGGGCCACCACTCGGCCCGGAGAAACGATTGCGCTGTTGGGATCCATTCCGGCAATGGGTTCCTGGGACATCAAGCGCTGTGTACGGTTGCAGACCAGTGGCGATCGCTATCCCCTGTGGTGGGTTGACCTGGACGTGAGTGCAGACCTGTTGGGGGGCGATCGCACCTCTACAGCACCATCCGATCTGCGGGCAGACTACAAGTATATGCGGCTTCCTGCCAAAGGCGACCCGGAATGGGAAGCCTGGGGCACAAACCGTTGGGTACCCATTGAAACAGAACCGCTGCCCAGCCTGGTAATTGTCGAAGATGGGGAAATCGGTACGATTCCACCCTGCCCCTATGGATATTTCCCACAAGCCATCCCCCATCCCCCATCCCCCGATGATTTGAAAGGACTGAAAATTGCCGTGATTGGCAGTTCCGTCGCACTGGGATGTAATGCCTGGTTATTGCGGGGCTGGGCATGGCACCTGGGACAAGCACTGCAACAGCGCTACGGGCATTACCTGATCAATGTGTCAGAAATCGGCGCGAATGTGGGAACGACGATTGCCCGCTTTTCGCAAGCCGTTGCCCCCCACGATCCTGACATCGTGATTATTTCTCTGTCTCTGGGGAATGAAGGGTTGGCCTTTGTTCCTGCCCACCAGCAGCGAGCCATCCAGCGGCGGTTTGAGAGTGGCCTACTGCAACTGATAAAGATGACACGGGAATTCGGCGCACAGCCAATTTTGGGTGGCGTGTATCCAAACGGCAACTATTCTCCTGAGCATTATCGTCTGCTGCAAGAAACCCACCAGCGCATGTTGACCTGGGACGTTCCAGTACTGGACTGGCTATCCCCACTGGACAATGGTCAGGGACGCTGGAAACCAGGCATCTTCTCTGATCATGCCCATCCCAATCTCTACGGTCATCGGCTCATGTTTGAGGCGATCGACCTGAATCAATTCAACCTCACCAAAGCCGATTTGACCACAGTTCACCCGCCTCACCCCCCCGAAGAGGTTTCCGTCTTCCGGGATGAATGGGGATTGCATATTTTTGCCTGCAAAACTGAGCACAGCCTGCGGATTATCAATACCACACCCCATCCCTACACCCTCTCCCCCGACTGGAAACTACTGCAAAACGCTCTACGAGCGACCCCCCTCCCTGCGGGTCTGCACATGGCTGAGGATGAGGCCACGGGAGCGCTTTACTCCGTCTTTGTTCAGGATGACGGCACGATTCACACCCACCTGACGATTCCTTCTGGTGCCGATCTGAATTTCTATCCTGCGATTCATTTCTTTGCGCCCAAACGCGCCCAGGTGCTTTTCTACGACCAGCAGTTAGCGGTTCTCAGGGTCAGCGATCGCCGCCTCTACCTGATCAATGAATCCGACCACGAGTATTACGTTCACCCGATGTGGAAGGAGATTCGCGCCATCCTGAAGGTGATGCCGTCCGGCGTGTACGAAGACCCGGCTAATCCTGATGCCCCCTTCCGCACAATGATGATTGGCCCGGAGGGGCTGGAAAGTCGAGTGAAGGTAGCCGCACAATCGGCGATCGCCCTCGAATACCAGTGTGGCCTGCCGGACATCAACCGCGTAGCGATTCTAGGGTTGGGCGATCGCTGTGCCGTCCGAATGCTGCTGTACCGTCTGGGGTACGATGGCCCCGCTTTTCCGCTAGATCTGACGCGCAGCAGCAAGCTGGCCGATGTCGCCGACATGATCGAAAACGGGTTCGACGATATGTGGAACCCTGCCTATCTGCACTACAGCCCTTCCGACAACCGCGTCTATCACTCGAAGTGGATCGGGCTGTCCTTCGGTCACGAAGTCGAAGACAGTGATAACCCAATCCACGACATGACGCTCGTTTACGAACGGATGCGGACTCGCTACAGCGCCCGCTCCAGACGCTTCTGGTATACGTTACAGCACGCTGATAAATTTCTGTTTGTGCGAACAGGAGGATGCGATCGCGCCAGCGTTCTCAATTTGCTGGAAAAGCTGAAGGCAAAATGTCAGGGCAAGTCCTTCCGACTGCTGATCATTTCTCCGCAGCCCTCCGAAGAGTTTGCCGATCTGCCGAACGTCCAGCACTACAACCTGGAGTTCAATCCCGATCGGATGTACGCCGACCACGATCACTGGCAGTACTGCGCTGAAATCATGCGGGAAATTTTGACTTCACTCAGTATTTCCAGCAGAAATCTCTTCTGGTGTCCACCCTGATACTATAGCGTTTCTCACTCTAGTAGTTCGCCAAGCGAACTTTGCCTGGTTGAAAAACTTTGACTGGTTAGTGCGGCGCGCGAAGCCCGCCACACTAACCAGTCAAAGTTTCTTTGGTGGACTACTAGCTGATATATAGAAAAGTCTAGGGAGGGCTTGGCACACCAGAAACTGCTCCAGGCAGAGGCTCTAGCATTTGGACAAAGTCGAGCTTAGGATCGCAGTAGATCCCTGAGAAAATCTATGTCAATCATTGACTAAGCCTTGGAGAAATTGAATTTGCATCTAGACAAACCGTGTTATAAAGAAACGTAAATTACCTTTACAGGTAAGAATTCAAGTTAAGCGTCACTAAGGATTCTGAAATGCAAACAAATGTCTGGGATGCATTGAGATCTGATACTTATCGAGCGTATGGTAGGTTCGGTTGGGTGCTTGTTTTTAAGGGAGCAATGACCCGCAGAAATTATCGGGTGATTGTAATGATGCGACTGTGTCAAGCATTTGCGAATTCACGCGGGGCAATGCGGCTGATTTTTCGAATTCTGAAGGTTCTCCATCGACTTTCTGCTCATTGGGCTGCAGTTGATTTCTCCTGGGAAACCACAGTTGGAGATGGATTGGCAATCACTCACGGTTGGGGACTGGTGGTTCATCCCAATGTTCGCATCGGTAACAATGTCACGCTATTTCACGGGGTCACATTGGGGTGCCGCGATCGCATTGCCAGAGACGGTTCCCGTGTCACGGAATATCCAGTCATTGAAGATAATGTCTGGGTTGGGCCAAATGCCGTCATCGTTGGTGACGTCACGATTGGTGAGGGTAGCAGGATCGCTGGCGGAGCATTTGTCACTGAAAGTGTTCCTCCTTTCTCAATCGTTTCTGGAAATCCAGCAACGATTGTCAAAAGCAACTGTGTACCCGATGTGGTTAATCCGGCTCCTCTAAACCGAAATATCGATCGTTCGGCCTCCAGGAACTACGTACTCTCCTGCTGAATGCCCGCTGCAAAAACCGATTCCATTCATTCACCTGTTTTTTCGTCAAACGCTGAAATAGCACCTCAGAAAAGCTTCCAACGATTCCAGCGAAAATCCATACGCTGCTTCCAGCCGCTGGACTGCCGCAGGTGTGCAATAGAATTCATTCGCCAGTAGTGTTCGAAATGTTCCCAGAGCGGCACTGATGCTCGGGTTGAACAGACCGAGGAGCGATCGCACCCCATCCACAGCCGCCAGCGGCGGATTGAGAATGACGGATTCGCGGTTGAAGATGCGACTAAAAATCTTCGGAATGTCACTGCGTTCCAAAATCTCAGGGCCACCGACAGCAAAGGTTTGATTCATGGCTCCTTCAGTGGTTGCAGAAAGGGTAGCGATCCTCGCCAGGTCATCGGTACTGACGATCGAGGTGCGAATTGTCGGATCACCGATCATCAAGTAGATTCCCGTCTGGCGAAAGCGCTCCGCCAGGGGCACCAGATTGGAGGCAAACCCCGAAGGGCGGAGAATCGTATAGTTCAGGCCGCTGGCCCGGAGTGCCTGTTCCACAGCCCACTTGGCCTTGAATACAGGGGCATCCTCGTATCCCCGGTCGGCTCCCAACACCGAGATAAAGGTGAAGTGCTGGACTCCGGCAGCTTTTGCCTGATCGATCAGAGCAATATTGGCACGGTAATCGAGCGCCTGGGCACTGTCGCTGGCCTCGTTGGAGCCATGGGCGCTGATGATGTATTGCACATCGTGGCAGGCTTTTTTCAGGTCGCGCTCTTCGGTCAGGTCACCAATGAAAATTTCTGCACCCCGCTGCTCCAATTCACCATAGCGGGAGGTGAGTCGAACGAAGGCGCGGACGGGCTGATCCTGATCCCGTAGCGATCGCACAACTCGCCGTCCCAGGTCTCCTGTGGCCCCAGTCACCAGAAACATAGCCGACCTCTCGTAGAATGAACAGAGAAATGATCTTGAGGGAAGCGTGGTGTCACTGCGCTTCTCTCGAAAAAGTGGAGTGAACGATTCCCGATGGAATACCTTTGGCTGCTGAAGCAACTCTCGCTTGGACTGGCTTCCATTTTATTCGCAGAAGTGGTGCGCGACCTCTTTCATGTGGCAGGGCACTACTGGAAGCCACTGCAAATGACCCACAATCTGCACCACAAAGCCTATCGGCGCGATCTATCTGTCACCAGTCAGGAGATGTACTGCAAAGCACAGCTCTATAACGATGTGCCGGAGGCCATTGTCATGGTAGCAATGGGGGCACTCTTTGCATTCCTCACCCAGAGCTATGGGGCAGTCGTAGGCTGTATTTATTCCGCCAGCTTTCTCACCACTGCCTTTGCCCGCTCCCAGGGCTGGCTGTTGCAGACCGACCTGACTCACAAACCGGGCGATTTGACCACCATCCCCTCCATCTGGACGGTGAACCGCACCTATCACTGGCGGCACCACTTCGACCACGGCAATGCTTACTATTGCGGCACCTTCACTCTCGTAGACAAAATGCTGGGTACCAGTCTCTCCCTTAAAGGCAAATCCATTGCGGTCACCGGAGCCTCCGGCACAATGGGGCGATCGCTGATTAACGAACTGATGAAAAACGGCGCAAAACCGATTGCCCTCACCACCTCTGAAGCTGAATTTTCCGCTGGTGTGGAGGTCATCACCTGGTTACCGGGAGCCGAGCATGAGCTAAGCGATCGCCTCAAAACCGTCGATATTCTGATCATTAACCACGGTCTGAACGTACATGGCGATCGCTCCCCTGCCGCCATTCAAAAAATCTACGAGGCTAACACCTGGTCGGCGTGGCGTCTGGCTGAGATCTTTCTGCAAACGGTGCAGAAATCGGAGCACCGGGCGCTCAAGGAACTGTGGATTAATACCTCTGAAGCAGAAGTGAGTCCCGCCTTCAGTCCCCTGTATGAGATTACGAAACGGGCGATCGGGGATATCATCACCCTGCGTCGGTTGGATGCCCCCTGCGTCATTCGCAAGCTGATCCTCGGCCCCTTCAAGAGCAATCTCAATCCGGTGGGCATCATGTCGGCGGATTGGGTGGCCTGGGCGGTCGTAGCACTGGCAAAGCGCGATGTGCGGGATATTATCGTGACGATTAATCCCCTTACCTATGTAGCATTTCCGATTAAAGAGTTCTTCAGATCTCTGTATTTTCGACTATTCACCAGGGGGACTGGAAAGTAGATGAGCCAGATGAAAGGAAGCTACAGACGTTCGATCGAACGTCTGTAGCTTCCTTTCATCTCGTGCCCTAACTCAGTGGCCTGGGCGACTTTAGTCGAAACAGCAAGAATTGTGTTTTCTGACCTTCACCAAAGTTATCGTCACTCACCAGCACCAGGCTTTGGGAACCGTCAGGTAGCCGTGGCCCCAACGTCATTCCCTCCAGGTTGTCCAGCTTAATTCCAAGCTCCTTTAGGTCCAGCAGCAGTTGTTTACGAACGGGCTGAATTCCCTCCAGATCGCCCCTCAATGCCGTGAATCCTGAAGTATCCGTTGCAGAGCCAATCACAAACTGATACACTCGCACATCAAAGCCCTGGGGGCCAAATACCCGTTCCAGGCTCAAAAAATGCCCCCCCTGATCCAGCACCAGAATTTCCGTCAGGCCATTGCCGAGTGCCAGGGGGGGAGATGGCTCCAGCAGATATAAATGCTCCGCCAGCAGGGTTGGCAGGGTGTCGCCAATCAGATAGTGCAGCAGTCGCACCGGGATGGGCGGGGGAGGAGTCTCTGGTGCTGGTGTGGCAGTCGGAGTCTCCGGGGTGATGGGTCTTTCGGGTGGAAGATCCTGGGCGATTGCCGACTCCGTTGCTGCAAACAGCCGAAACGGCTCTAGAAAACTCCCATTCGGCGTAAATCCGGGTAAGTTCAGCGTTAGCGCCTCGAATCCCAGATTATTCAATACCCCTCGCGGCTGACCTTCAACCACTTTGGGCACAAACCGTTCCGGTACAGGCAACTGCCCTTTTAGCTGTCCACTCTCCAGGTCATATTCATTGATGAACGGCGCAATTCCCTGATCTGCCACCCCCTCACTGGAGATAAAGACCGACTGCCGGGGAGACATCGCAATCCCTTCCAGATCCACGGTTCCTTTTGCATAGGGATTACCATCCGGTGCAGTCACCGTCACGACCTTTTCTACCGCCACGCTCCCCAGTTTTGGAGATTGCGGATTGCTTCCATCAAGGTTCAATTTCAACTGGTAGAAACGGGCAGGGCCCAAATCACTGCGATCATCCGAGACAGCAAAAAAGCGATCGCTCCTGCGGTCATAGGTAATCCCCGATATCCCACCCACGGGAACTCCATTAATGCGGTTCTTTGGCAAAACGGTCTCTCCCAAAAAGTCCAGCGACAAATTCAGGAACAATCGTTCTTCGGCGCTCACCTGGGGCAGAGAACAGGCACTCATCGGCCCAATCAGTACCAGGAGCACCAGCAAAAGGCATAATCGGCGCAGAGAGGATAGAGACACAAACATTTTGAGCTTCATGACGCAGAAGAAACACCCTCAGGATAGCGGGAGTTGGGTAGCCCCGTCTCTTCAGCGGCCTGCTGTCGTGGTCGACCACAAATAATGGGGTGCAGTCACAAAGAATGCATTCACAGTGGGGTGGGCATCCTGCCCGCCCGGTATTCTGGGCAGGCAAGATACCCGCCCCACAATGCCCTTTACAGTAGGGTGGGCATCCTGCCCGCCCGGTGTTCTGGGCAGGCAAGATACCTGTCCCACAATGCCCTGGCATAAGAAGAAAGGCTTTAGAAAAGAAAGCATCTAAGAGTTGATTTGTAAACAAAGGTTTTGATCCCCCCTAGCCCCCCTTAAAAGGGGGACTTAAGCCTTAGAGTAATGTTTCCCCCTTTTTAAGGAGGGTAAGGGGGGATCAAGGAGTGATGGCGCTTCTGACGTTTAAGAATTACTTCATAAATCAGCTCTAAGCATCTACCTATTTAGTAATAAATAAT
>JBIKWV010000925.1:0-2867 GCA_044356135.1 Elainellaceae cyanobacterium | reverse complement strand
TCCGTCAGGGTTTCGGAAAAAACGGCGCTAAAATTAAATGTGCCGCGAAACGCCCTCTGAGAGGGCGTTTCGCGGCATTACAGGAAAAATAGTCAAAACTCCAGTTGCTAAGACGCTGATGCCGTTAGCGTTTTAGAAAAATCAGCGAAGCTGAGTCAAAAGTCCAGATCTTGACGGGCGTGTCAGAATTTAAGGGTAGAGATTTACTATACAAACGATGGGCGTGTCACTCAGGCAAACCATACTCTATGGGGCACTTCTGGCAATAGGTGGCTGTGCGGGTTGGGTCGGCAGCCAATCGCTCAATGACACCCGCCCAGAAACCCTCGCAATGCCGTCGCCCGTGTTGGTGTCGCCCGTTGTTTCGCAACTACCCCCAATTCCACCACAGTCCGGTCAGGGCGATCGCAACTTCATCGCCGCAGCAGTTGAAAAAGTAGGGCCAGCCGTGGTTCGCATTGATGCAGCTCGCACGGTGTCCCGACGGCTACCTGACGATCTGCCCAATCCCTTGCGCCGCTTCTTTGGAGAAGATGGGTCTCCCCGCGAACGAGTGGAACGGGGAACGGGTTCTGGTTTTCTGATTACCTCCGATGGCCATGTGATCACGAATGCCCATGTGGTGGATGGGGCTGACCGGGTGATCGTAACGCTCAAAGATGGTCGAGAATTGCGAGGTCGGGTGGTGGGATCTGATCCAGTAACCGATGTGGCTGCGGTAAAAATTGACGCAACGAGCCTGCCGACAGTTACGCTGGGGAGTTCGAATAATTTGATTCCGGGTCAGTGGGCGATCGCCATTGGCAACCCTCTGGGATTGGATAACACCGTCACAGCAGGAATTATCAGTGCTACGGGCCGCTCCAGCAGTCAGGTGGGCATCCCTGACCGTCGAGTCCGTTTCATCCAAACGGATGCTGCCATTAACCCCGGCAACTCCGGTGGCCCCCTGCTAAATGACAAAGGCGAGGTGATTGGCGTTAACACCGCCATTCGTGCCAATGCCCAGGGGTTGGGGTTTGCCATTCCGATTGAAACGGCCCGCCGGATTGCAGAACAACTCTTTACCAGAGGCAAAGTCGAACATCCCTTCCTGGGTATTCAGATGGTGGATCTGACACCGGATCTGAAGGAGCGGATCAATCAGGAGAATGAGTTCAACCTGAAAATCCAGGCCGACCGTGGGGTGCTGATCGTCCAGGTGATGGATGGTGCCGCCGCCGCGCAGGCCGGACTACAGCCGGGAGACGTACTGCTGAAGGTGAAAAATGTCCCTGTGCTGACGGCAACAGATGTACAGGAGCAGGTCGAAACCAGCAAAATCGGAGAACCCGTGAAGGTCGAGTTTAACCGGGGTGGCCAGATCCAGACCACTGAGGTGCGGCCTACCGCTTTCCCGACCGAGCAGATCCAGTAGGGCGATATGCTTGCTTCTCTGGTACAGTTCCGGGGTGAACTGGCAGCTCTCGGTGCTGCTTTGATTTGGGCGATCGCCTCCCTATTGTTCGTTCACCTGGGTCAGCGGCTGTCTCCACTGGTGTTGAATGTTCTCAAAAGCGGGATGGCGATCGGCTTCATTCTGCTGACGCTGGTGTTGCGGGGTGACACCAGTCCCCATCTCCCGTTCGCCTCAGTCGCATTCCTGAGCCTGAGCGGTGCCATCGGCATTGGTTTTGGGGATACCGCTTACTTTGCCTCGCTCAACTGTATCGGAGCACGTCGGGCACTACTGCTGGAGGCGCTGGCACCACCTTTGACAGCACTGTTTGCAGGAGTGTTTTTGGGGGAGATCCTGTCCCCCTCGGCCTGGTCAGGGATCACCCTGACGGTGTTGGGCGTGGCCTGGGTGGTGATCGAGCGAGAACCGGATGCGGTTGTGGGGAAGTATCGCCCCCTGCGCGGAATTCTGTTTGGGCTACTGGCGGCGATGGGTCAGGCGAGTGGTGCAGTGTTGTCCAGAGCAGCGTTGGCGGGGACAGAGGTGAGTCCTCTCTGGAGCAGTCTGATTCGATTGGTGGCAGGGATGGTGGTGTTGCTGTGCCTGCTACCGGGACAGCGACAGACATGGGGAGAATTCAAATTGATGCGATCGCCCCGTTTCTTCGCCGTACTGGCAGGGACATCGTTTGCCAGTACGTTTCTGGCCATCTGGCTGCAGCAAATTGCCCTGAAGTTTACCGCCGCCGGGATCGCCCAGTCGCTGACTTCTACCAGTCCCCTGTTTGTCATTCCGATCGCAATGGCACGGGGAGAACAGGTGAGTTCGAGGGCGATCGCCGGAGTGTTGATGGCGTTAGGCGGGGTCTGGCTGCTGTTTTTGCAGCGGTAATTGGTGACTCTGCTGGGGCGCACTGGACTCATCGCTGGGGGCAAACACGGGAGCAATGAAGGCGACAGCGATGCCACCCAGGACAATCACTTCAACGATGCGCAGGGGAAGATTTTTCATGCGGTTAGCCCTCCTATGGGTTGCTGGGGGGAGTGTTGCGGCTGAGCCAGGTTTTCAGGCGATCGCCCCATTTCGCGGGACTGTCTTCTGGCCGCACCTGAAACGACAGCATAGACAGCAGCAGGGGTGCCCCACCCACCTTCGCACTCATCAGCAGGTGCAGCGCCAGGGCGGTCAGCATCACGACCCAGGCGATCAGGTGGGCATAGTACCAGACGTGATCCAGTTCTCCAGCAGGTAGCCACTGCTCCTTCATCATGCGACCGGAGATGACAGCCAGCACAGAGGCCAGCAGCATGGCGGTGTTGGCAATGCGCTGGAGACTGATCCACCAGACGGGTTTTCCGGGTTGCGCCAGAGTTTGCAGGGTGTCGGGCTGGATCAGTTTGCGCTGTCCGGCGTGGAAGCTGTAGATCGC
>JBIKWV010000926.1:0-2867 GCA_044356135.1 Elainellaceae cyanobacterium | reverse complement strand
ATCTCCCGCCACAACTCCCCTCCTCGGAGGGGCCGGGGGTGGGCCACTCTCTCCCTCCCACCAGCCACCTCCCGCAACAACTCCCCTCCTCGGAGGGGTCGGGGGTGGGCCACTCTCTCCCTCCCACCAGCCCTACCCCAACAACCCCTCCAACGCATCCAGATCCGCTCGAATCTCATCTTCGATCGCCCGCAACTTCTGCAAAATCACCCTGGGTGGCTCATACTGCACCTCCTCATAGGCCACCTCCTTGTAGCGATTAATCGAGAGGTCATAGCCATTCGCCGCAATCTCATCCTTCGGCACAAAAAATGCCTTCGCCGCGCGGTTCGTATCGCTCTGAGTGTGCCGCTGCTGCCACCGCTGCAACAGGTCAGGAATATCATTCTCCTGCACGGGGTGCCGCTTATCATCCAGCGATAACCCATCCGCCTCCATGTCATAGAACCAGACGAAATCCGTTCCCCCGGCTCCCGTCTTCGTAAAAATCAGCACGGCAGTGGACACCCCCGCATAGGGCTTAAACACCCCCGACGGCATCGAAATCACCCCATCCAGCTTGTGATTCTCCACCAGTTCCTTCCGCAATGCCTTGTGGGCGGTCGAAGAGCCAAACAGCACCCCATCCGGCACAATCACCGCCCCTCTGCCGCCCTTCTTCAGCAGCCGCAGAAACAGCGCCCCAAACAGGAGTTCCGTCTTCGTCGTCGAAACGATTTTCGTCAGGTCTTTGGCGATCGTACTCTTCTCCAGCGAACCCTTAAACGGCGGATTCGCCAGAATCATCGTAAACGCCTCCTCCACCCCCGCATGGTCTTCCGAGAGCGAATCTCGCGCCTCAATCCTGGGTGACTCGATGCCGTGCAGCATCAGGTTCATACTGCCAATCCGCAGCATCGTCGCATCAAAATCAAACCCGTTGAACATCTCCCGGTTGAAATGCTCCCGATTCCCCGGTGCATTCAAGACGGAGTTACCCTCGCTGTCCTTCAACTCGCGCAGGTACTCCGCCACCGCCACCAGAAAGCCCCCCGTTCCACAGGCCGGATCGCAAACAATCTCCCTCGGCCCCGGCTCCATCAACTGCACCATCATCTTGATAATGTGGCGCGGTGTGCGAAACTGCCCATTCTGCCCCGCTGTCGTCAGCTTCGACAGCATGTACTCATACAAATCGCCCATCAAGTCCACATAGGACTGGTCCTGTGATGCCTGGGACTGCTTTTCAAGCAGCTCAAAGATGCGATCGATCTGCTCAATCACACTGGCCAGTAGCGCCGGGTTGGCAATCAAGAAAATGGCATTCTCCATGTGGTGGGCATAGGTGCTATCCCCTGCCTCCCCCTGCAAATTCTTGATAAACGGGAACGCCTCATCCCGCAATGCCTTCAGCTTTTCCTCCGGGTTGTCCAGGTTCTTAAAATAGGACCACCGACGCGGGTCATCCTTCCCCGAAAACAGCGGGTCTTTCACAGGTCGGTTGAGCCGTTGCGCCTTTTTCTCCTTGGTCAGCTCCAGGTCATCCAGCCGCTTGATAAACAGCAGGTAGGAGATCTGCTCGATCACCGAAATCGGGTTACTGATGCCATTACTCCAAAACGTCTCCCACAGCTTATCGACCTTCGATCGCAACTCACCTGTGATCATTCCTACCGCTCCAACAACAGTCTGCCGTCACCAAACCCACCAGGGCACACACCAGAGAAAAAGATATAGTTGCTCCATAAGCAAAACGCTCTCGTAGAGAGCGTTTTGCTTATGGAGCGAAGAAATAGTCAACGGGACTGGCGGGATTCGAACCCACGGCCTACCGCTTAGGAGGCGGTCGCTCTATCCTGCTGAGCTACAGCCCCAGAATTTCTGGTTATTGACATCATAGCAGGGGCGATCGCTCCGCAGTCCTCCAAAAGGGCGATCGCCATCCACCATCCCACGCTCTACCACCTATCTCAACGCCACAGAGAGAACTGGTCGCTTCCAGGACAAGACGATTGGGTTGACGCTCCCACAGCCGAAGCAAAAGTTTGCCCTGAGTGGCATCGCGGCAGGCAAAGATCAGCCCCTGTTGGGAAGGAACTCGCACCAGCATGCCGGGATGCCCGGTTGTGGCGACCAGTTCAACCCGGTGGCGATCGCTCTCCGCCCACATCTGCCACTGGCCCCAGGGAGAGATGTCCCAGTGGACGCGAGCATTCCAGGGAACAAATTCAAAGAGTTTGCCCCGGTAGTGAATGCCAACCATTGCCACTTCTTCCATCCACCAGAGAACCCCGCGTCGTCCACCACTGGCGGTGAACGCGAGATCGGGTTCATGGTCAAAGCAGTTGCAGTTGAGCCAAAACCACTTCTGAGGAAATGCCCCCCCCCAATTTTTCTCACAGTAGGCGGGAGCCTGGGTGAATGTGTAGCGCTGACCGTTCCAATCAATCCAACCACTGGCGAGACCATGAGCCATCAGGATTTGCCATCCCGGCTCAAAAATCTGAAACTGTGAGAACCAGCCAGCGGTGGATTGCTGCGATTTGTCTAGATCGCCCCAACCGTAGATGGGTTGAATCTGATACTGCCATTCGGCAGTCTGGCCTGTTCTGGGGTCGTAGAGTTTTCCCTGGTTCCAGGTTGCTGTGGCCTGGTAGCCTTCAGCAATCGATTGATGAAATCGTTCTGGAGTGAGAAAGCCAGGTTGTGCAGGTGGTTCCTCTGCACGCCCCCAGTGTCCTAAACCGAGTGCATCCCTCCAGGCCCAAAATTTCTGGAGATTGGGGAATGTGCGACATCGATATTCGTCGTTTGGCCCCAGAATTTGCGCCGCGCCACCGCTGTAGGGACTTCCCCCCGCCGGATCTTCGATGGAATACATGAAAGCA
>JBIKWV010000924.1:0-2869 GCA_044356135.1 Elainellaceae cyanobacterium | reverse complement strand
AGGCATCGGCAAATTCTGCCTCTGCAAATCTGGCCTGCAGTCCCGTATCCGGGAATAATTTACTGGTGCTGGCCTCCCACACGGACCAGGCTTTTGCGGCTTGCATCCGCACTTCGGCATCGGCACTGGTGAGCCGTTTGTAGTAGGCGGCGATCAGGTCATGCTGCTCCTCTGGAGGAATCGGCTCCAGGTAGGCTTCCCAGGCGTCGGGATAGATGTAGCTACAGCCCTCCTGATAGAACCAGAGCAGTTCCTTCTGCCGCAGCAAAAAGATCCCTCTTAAAATCAATCCCTTACAGCGATCGGGGTGCGTCTGACTATAGGCCAGCGACAGCGTACTCCCCCAACTGCCACCAAACACCACCCAGCGATCAATCTCCAGGTGCTCGCGAATCCGTTCGATGTCGCTCACCAGATCCCACGTCGTGTTTTCCCGCAGCTCTGCGTGAGGGGTACTGTTACCGCAGCCGCGCTGGTCAAACAGCACAATCCGCCACTGCTTGGGGTCAAAGAACTGGCGATAGCCCGCATTGATACCGCCACCGGGACCACCGTGCAGGAAGATTACAGGCTTGCCATCGGGATTTCCGGCCTGTTCGTAGTAGAGAGTGTGTAGTTCGGAAACCTGAAGTTTGCCGCTGTCGAATGGTTCGATGGGTGGGTAGAGATCCCGCATGGGTGGATGGGTGGATGGGTGGATGGGTGGATGGGTGGATGGGTGGATGGGTGGATGGGTGGATGGGTAGGGGGCAGGGGCGCGGCATTTGGCAAATTCGTAACCGATTAACGCAAAACATTGAGGCTGACTGCCACGCCCTTTATGCCGCGATTGAGACGCCCAAACCAGGCCCAGGCAAAAGTTGACCGGGAAGATTGAGAAGGGGGTTCGCCCATTCTACTGAGGCGGCACCAGGCTCGCGGTTTGAGAAGCACTATCCCAGATGATCCAGGTGGCTCTAGGGTCGGGTTCCTGGGGGCGATCGCTCACCTTGAAGTACACCTTTTCGCGGGTACGAGTTTCGACTGCGAAATCAGCGGTTTCGGCGTAGATCACCTTATAGCCGCGACTTTGCAGGCAGTATTTGGCCCAGGCTTTGAGGGAGTGCTTGGCTGACTCGTAGGGAATGGGAGGGGCCTGAAATACGCCCCCCACTGCGGTAAGAAGTTCCATAGACTAATCAGGCAGGACGGTTTCCAGCGACACGGTTCCTGGCAGGCGGACGAAGGGTGAACTGTGGCCATAAGGCTGGTGCAGGCGGATCAGTTGAGCCAGTGTTTTCTTCAGCTCGGTGCGCGGCACGATCACATCAACAAAACCGTGGGTCAGCAGATACTCTGCCGTCTGGAAATCATCGGGCAGCTTTTCCCGCAGGGTCTGTTCTACCACGCGACGCCCTGCAAAGCCAATTGTCGCCTTGGGTTCTGCCACAATCACGTCGCCCAGCATGGCAAAGCTGGCGGTCACTCCCCCAGTCGTCGGATGCGTCAGGATCGGGACATACAGCAGACGGGCATCCCGGTGACGCTCCAGCGCCGCTGAGATCTTGGCCATCTGCATCAGGCTCAGCATGCCCTCCTGCATCCGCGCACCACCGGAGGCACAGACAATCACAACGGGCAATCGCTCACGGGTGGCCTGCTCAATCAGGCGAGTCAGCTTTTCACCGACCACCGATCCCATACTGCCGCCCATGAACCGAAAGTCCATTACCCCCAGCGCCACGGGTAGTCCTTCCAGGTGACCCAGTCCAGTAGTGGCAGCGTCAGAAAGCCCCGTTTTGTCCTGGGTGTCGCGAATGCGATCGCTGTAGGACTTGCGATCGCGGAATTTGAGCGGATCTGTGGGTCTCAGCCCTTCGTCCATCGGTCGCCAGGTGCCACTATCGATCAACTGGCGCACCCGCTCATCCCCAAAAATGCGGTTGTGGTGCTTGCACTCGGGGCACACCATTGCATTCGCCCGCAGATCCTTGGTATAGGTCAGTACCCCACAGGCGGGGCACTTGCTCCAGAGACCATCAGCAATTTCCCGTTCGTGGCGATCGGTGCTGATGGGGCCGGATTTTCGGCGGTTGGCAAACCAGTCAAAGAGAGACATGAAGGGAACCGGGGTAGAGAACGGACGATTGAGGGGAGTTATAACGTCTGTGCAGCGACTTCAGTGGTGGGAATGACGCAACATTTACTCAAAGGTTTCAGATGCGTTTTCTTCAATGGGACTGAGGAGCAGAAGTGCGGTCCACTGATCCTGCGGACGCACCTGGAGGGCGGTGGGTGTACCGCAGCCAAAATGACAGGGAAGCCCCTGATGAACAATTCGCGTTGGGATCTGATGGGCTTCCAGCATTTGCTGCATCAGATCTGCTTCCCACCGCGCACTTGTGGTTTTCAGAGTAATCCAGGTCACGCCTTGCAGAAGGAGGGATTTGAACTACGGATAAATTTTACCAGAGTCAGAGGGGAAACAGCGGTCGTGAGCACCGACCCGAGTTTACAGGGTGGGGAAAAACACCCGCAGGTAGGCTGACAAAATCGCCTGTCCCCAAAACACGCAGATCACTGCCCCCAGCGCCAGAAAGGGACCGAAGGGCATCGGTTGACGGCGACTCAGGAGACCCAGGGCGATCGCCCCCCCGCCGACAAAGGCCCCCAGCACACAGGCCAGAAAGCCCGACAGCAGCAGCAGTTTCCAGCCCAACCATGCCCCCAGCATTGCCGCCAATTTGGCATCCCCACCCCCCAGTGCAGTCTGACCAAAGGCGACGGAACCCACCAGAATGATGGCGTCAAACAGCCAGATGCCCAGAACGGCAGCGGCGATCGCCCCCATCAGCCCCGCCGCTGATCCGGCAGTCCCCCCCTGCAAGCC
>JBIKWV010000923.1:0-2872 GCA_044356135.1 Elainellaceae cyanobacterium | reverse complement strand
CCCCCCCCCCCCCCCCCCCCCCTCTCTCAAAAACAATTCGGTTTTATTTAATTCGCGATCCAAAGGACTGTGCATAGACTGAACTGAATTTAGTTCACCGCAGAGGCGCAGAGAACGCAGAGTTTAATCTTTGCGCTCTCTGCGCCTTTGCGGTGAATGCTCAAGATCCAAAATTTCTCGGACTTCACCACAGGTGCCTGAGCAGACCGATCGCCCCTCCACCGATGACTAACCACGCAGAATTCACCCGGAACCGGAATAGGGCAATCGCCCCCACTATGGCCAGTACAATCGTCAGCCAGTCCACCAGTGCAGTTCGGGCCAGTGTATAGGTGACTCCAGCCATCAGCCCCAGTGAGGCGGCGTTAACGCCATCCAGAAAGCTGCTGACCCAGGGAGATTGGCGCAATCTGGGAACCCAGGGATTGACGATCCAGACCAGCACAAAAGCAGGGAGAAAGATGCCGATGGTGGCAGCGATCGCTCCAGCATTGCCCGCCAGCAGATAGCCGATGAAGGTGGCGGTTGTGAACACAGGGCCAGGGGTGAACTGGCCAATCGCCACTGCATCCAACAGTTGCTGGGAGGTGAGCCACTGGTTTTGCTCCACCAGATCGCGCTGGAGAAAGGCCAGCAGAACGTAGCCACTGCCGTAGAGGACAGAGCCAATCTTCAGGAAGAATAGAAAAACATTGAACCAGCCGACCGCAGGCGTCGTGTTTGGTGTGCCAGCTTGCGCCAGGAGGCCACGGGGGATTTGTGACGAAACCGCACCTGAGAATGGCAGCAGCCACAGGCCCGAAATTACACCCCGTCGCGGCCAGTTTTTCACCAGCATGACGGCAAGCCCCAGTAGCAGAAGTGCCAGGATTTCACTGAATCCAGTGAGGTAGGCAGCGATCGCCACCAGTCCCGCGATGATGGTGGGGGTGTCTTTTGCCGCCTTTTTACCCAAAAGCCAGAGCGCCTGGAGCACGATGGCGATAATTACAGGTTTGATGCCGTAGAGCAGCCATTCCAGTTGGGGCAGCGTTTGATACTGGGTGTAGAGTGCGGCCAGTAGCCAGACAATCGTCATGGCGGGCAGAATGAAGCACGTCCCCGCGACCAACAGTCCGCGCCAGCCTGCTCGCTCATAGCCAATGTGAATGGCTAATTCCGTTGAGTTGGGGCCGGGAATTAGTGCCGTTACCCCCAGCAGATCAAGCAGTTTTTCGCGGCTCATCCACCGCCGCTGGTTGACGACTTCGTTGTCCATCATGGCGATGTGGGCAGCAGGCCCCCCAAAGGCGATCGCCCCCAGTTTGAGAAACACTGTGGCCAGTTCCTGCAAGCGCTGTTTTTTCTGTTGAGGGTCAAGATCTTGATAGGAAACAGTTTCTGGAGAGGGGTGGAGGAATTCAGACTCCTGAGACACAGCAACATCCAAATGCATTCACCTCATTCATGCATCAATTGACGAGGTAAGGGAAGCAACTGAAGCACAATTTCGGTATCCCCTTCAGCAGAATTTAACCGAAGGACTAAGCACGAATCGGTGGCAGCGGCTAAAGTTGAATTGACGCACTATGCGAAATTCAATCACCCCGTAGGAGATTGAATCCACCCGTTACCCCCAAGCATTTGATATGGAACCTGAAACCACCCAAAACCTGGTTAACGAAAACCTCGCCGCCACCAGCCACACCGAGGTGATTGAGACGGTGATTTCTAGTCTGCAAGAAGATCAGAGCGCAATGGTGAGCCGCTCTAGTCAGGGGCACCTGTGGAAGTTTAAATATGGCAGCGTCGAAGTGTTTGTCCAACTCACCGGAGAAACGGACGAAGACATGCTGACGGTGTGGTCTCCGGTACTGAAGTTGCCGGCCCGCAATGAGGCCGCTCTGATGCGGAAGCTACTGGAAATGAACTGGTCTAGCACTTTCGAGGCACACTTTGGGATTGTGAACAATCAGGTCATTGTGTCGTCGCAGCGCACGGTCGCGGAACTTTCTCCTGGTGAGGTTTCACGCAATATTACAGTGGTGGCCACGGTGGCCGATGACTACGATGAAGCGCTCCAGGGTGAATTTGGTCAGGAGATTACGCGGTAGTTGACCGATCCTATCCCGTCCAGAATGCCTTTCTCTCAATGGCGATTGCTTCCTTTGCTGGAAGCCAGCGGCTTGATGCAGATGGCCATCGACACCTGGCTGTTTGAGCAGCACCAGCGGGGACTCCACCCCCCCACCCTGCGGTTCTACACCTGGAGTCCGGTGGCAATCTCCCTGGGCTACCATCAGCGACGCATTCCAGAAACGTGGCGATCGCTTTCCTATAACAATGTCCCGGTTGATCTGGTACGGCGTCCCAGTGGTGGACGAGCCGTCCTGCATCAGGGCGATCTGACCTATGCCGTGATTACATCTGGTCTACCATCAAATCGGATGCAGGCATACCAGCAGATTTGCCAATTTTTGATTGAGGGGTGGCGATCGCTCCAGGTCGATCTGCACTACGGGAATGCAGGTCGCGGCTACATTCACAATCCCAATTGTTTTGGCACCGCTACGGTTGCAGATCTGGTTTTGGCCGATGGCTTCAAGCTGATCGGCAGTGCTCAACTGCGTCGGGGAGATGCTGTGCTGCAACATGGTTCCATCCGGCTGTCGCCCGATCCGCTTTTGTTTGAGCAGGTCTTTGGGGATCCAATGCAGCCCATCGGGCAGGGGCATCCGATTTCATCTTCGGAACTGATACTGGCCCTGACCCGGGCGGCAGAACGTTGCTTTGGTATGCAGCTTGTGAGTGAAGCTTTGACTGAGGGGGAATGGCAGGAGGTTGGGGCGATCGCTCACCAGATAGCATCAGAAAACCATTGAGAAGTGGCGCG